>CBETWC010000350.1:0-2409 GCA_965539925.1 uncultured bacterium | reverse complement strand
CGGAGACCCCGAAGCGGTAGCTGCCGCAGCCGCCGCCGTCGCGGCCCAAGCTGGATGAGTCAGATCGCTTCGCTGCCAGATACCAGATACCAGATACCAGATTCCAGACGCCAGACCCTCGAGTCCGCACGCCCAGCACAGGATTCCGAGTCTGGCTTCTGGAATCTGGTATCTGGCATCTGACATGTAGTTGCACTAGCGCTCAGTGCTCGCCATACTTCACGTGGTTGGATCCGAATTGTGCTCGGGTCCACGTGCGAGAAAGGGTTCGTACATTGCTAGATGGAATCGTTGCGGTTCTCCATCTTCTCGTATCACTCGGGCTGATCTTCCTGATCCTGCTTCACGCGGGTAAAGGGGGCGGCATGTCCGACATGTTCGGTGGTGGTATGAGTAGTGGAAACGTAGGTGGCTCGACCGTGGTCGAGAAGAACCTGGATCGCCTCACAGTGATCCTGGCGGTTCTGTTCACCATTACCACGTTTTCTTTGACGTGGATATTGGCGTCCTGAGCCCTCGGGCCGGGAGCATTGAAGCGAGCCAGCGCTAACTAGGAGGCAAAAATTGAATCGATTGAGGCATAGCCGCAAAGTCGCGTTCATGGTCCTTCTCCTTGCTTTCGCTCTTGTAGCGGCAGCATGCTCGTCTGATGACGGCACCGGAGATACCGAGACCACGACCACAACAGTGGCTCCCGATGAAACAACAACAACAGAAGCTGCGCCTGAAACCACCACGACTACGGAGCCCAAGCTTGAGCATCCGTACGGTGGCGAGGCGATCATCGCTGACGACCAGGAACCAGCAACCCTGAACACGTACGCGCCGGGTGGAGACAACGTCATTGTCAGTCTCATCGCCAACGCGTATGCGACGGGCGTTGCGACGGTCTCCGGCTACACGCTGGAACTTGTCCCGGTTGTCGTAACGGAACTCCCGACGGTGAGCTCCGGCGGTGTTGTCGTCAATGACGACGGCACGATGACCGTGAAGTACCAGATCCTTGATGAGGCCGTGTGGGAAGACGGAACCCCGATTTCGGGTGACGACTTCAAGTTCACATTTGACATCATCATGAACCCTGACCTTCCGATCGTCAAGGCAACGTATGAGGACATCGATCCTGATTCGATTGTCGTGGGAGACAAGACCTTCGAGTACACGCTCAATGCACCAACGGTGCAGTACGAGTTGCTCTTCGGTGCGATTCTCCCGGCACACCAGATCGATCCCGCAACGTTCCTTGATGACTGGAACGACAAGATGTGGTACTCGGCTGGACCATTCGTGTTCGAAGAGTGGCAGCAGGGCGAATTCGTCAAGCTTGTTCGCAACGACAACTACTGGAAGACCGACCCTGAGACAGGTCAGGCCCTGCCTTACCTCGACAGTGTCACGTTCAAGTTCATCCCCGAGACTGAGTCGATCATCACGGCATTCAAGGCCCGTGAGCTCGACATCATTCAGCCTCCGCCGAACTCAGAACTCATCGAAACCCTCCAGGCTCTTGAGCCAGAAGGCGCTCGTGTAGAGGTTCTCTCGGGTCCGGTCTGGGAGCATGTGAACTTCCAGTTCGGTCAGAAGCGTCTTGAGCGCAACGAGAACACGTGTAACGAGAACTACAACATGCGTTTGGCTATTGCTCTCACGATCGACAAGCAGATCCTCACGGACGAGATTCTTGCCGGTCAGGTAGAGCCTCTCGAGTCATACGTGGATGCATTCGCACCAACCCTCTCCAAGCAGGCATGGGCGCAGTACTCGCCAGACGTTGCAGCAGCAGCCGAGGCATATGCGCTTGCTGTTGAAGAGACCGGCCGTGAGTGCTCAGTCGTCTTCTCCACTACGTCGAACAACGACGCACGTGTGAAGATGTCAGAGCTGTTCGTTGGTATGTTCGAAGCTACGGGTATCCCGTACGAGAACAGCCTCGAGGACTCCTCCGTGTTCTTCGGAGAGACTCTTGACGTCGGTAACTGGGACCTCGGCGAGTGGGCTTGGTCATCAGCACCTGGCCTCTCAGGTCTCGTGGGCATCCATGATGTCTTCGACCCAGAGGGTCCACCACCGCTTGGTCAGAACTACTACCGCTGGGGTACGTCTGAGCTCGAGGATTCTGAGTACGAAGGCGACAACGCCGTCTACGCAGACTCGAACGAGTCATCCGTCAAGGATGCCTCAACCGAGCGTTTCGCCGCCCTGCGCGACGAGATCAACGCAACGGTTGACGACGTGGAGCTTGTTGCTCTCATCAGTGAGGCAGAGGCCATCCTCGCCGACAACCTGGTGTTCATCCCCCTGTATGCCCGTCTCGTGACGGCTGCGGTTTGGGAAGACGAAATCGGAAACTACAAGCACAACCCGACCAGCTCGGGTCACACATGGAACATTGATCTTTGGTACAGGAGT
>CBETWC010000349.1:0-2416 GCA_965539925.1 uncultured bacterium | reverse complement strand
CACCGACGACCTTTCCCAGAACAACATCGGAGGATCCTCTGCGCGCTCCTGCAAGCGCCGCCGAAAGCTCTGGGAGGCTTGTGCCGACACCGGTGATCAGGCCCATGAAGACGATCGACAGGCCCATGCTGTCTCCGATGGACACGACGCCGATGAGGAGCTGGTGACCCGCAACGACAGTGGCCAAGAGAGCCACGAGGCCGTAGATGATCTCCAACCACACCCTGTCAGGGTCAGCGTGGATGTCCGAGAGATCCTCCCCCGGGCCATTCTCGCCGTTCTTCGTCCAGAAGATCAGTAGCCAGATGGCAGCAGCCATACCCGACAAGAGGAAGACACCCTCAGCGACAGACACCTGATCGTCGGCGAGGACTCCAGCAAGCGTCACGACAGCTACGAGCATCAGCAGACCCTCGCGTCTGATCACCGCCTTTTTGGTCACGAGCACAGCGAGGAGCGCCGAAGCGCCGAGGACAAGAGTGACGTTTGCCGTGTTGGATGCAACGACATTGCTCATCGCAAGGCCGGTTTGGCCCTTTGAGGCGGCAATGGCAGAGACCACGAATTCAGGGACGGATGTTCCGAAACCAACGATGACCGCACCGATCACGATGACCGATACGTTGAAGATCTTCGCGACTCGCACCGCGGAGAGCACCAGCCGATCGGCAGCGACGATGAGAATGACGAGGCCAGCAACGACCCGCAGAATGTCTACGCCCACAGGGGAACCTCCGAGTGGCGGCGATGGTAACCGCCTGGGCACCATGATCGGTGTCCGTACCCATCATCGCTAGGCTTGCGGGTTCATGGCGAATCCACATGATCCCGTTCACGAGACCTGGCTCTCGTCTGACCGCTTGGTTCCGCATCGGTTCATCAGACCGGTAATCGAGTTCACCCGTGTCGAGGCGGCCGGTGGCATCGTCCTGCTGATCGCCGCTGCCATCGCGATCATCTGGGCCAACTCGGCATGGGCAGACAGCTACTTCGATCTGTTCAATACCCACATCGAGATTTCGGTCGGCGTGATTCACGTGAATGAATCTCTCAAACACTTCATCAACGACGGACTCATGGTCGTGTTCTTCTTCGTGGTTGGTCTCGAGATCAAGCGCGAGCTCGTGGTCGGTGAACTGAATTCGGTCAAGAAGGCGGCCCTTCCTGCTATCGCCGCACTTGGCGGAATGGTCGTCCCCGCACTGATCTTCGTCGCCTTCGTTGCACCGACAGGCGACCCTGAAGCGATGCGGGGTTGGGGAGTCCCGATGGCGACCGACATCGCCTTCTCGGTCGGTGTGGTGGCGCTCCTCGGATCACGGGTGTCTGTGAGCGCGAAGCTGTTCCTGCTTGCTCTCGCGATCGTCGACGACATCGGAGCCATCCTTGTCATCGCGGTGTTCTACACAGAAGAACTCAATCTCGGCTATTTGGCCTTCGCTGCAGTGCTCCTTGTCGTCATACATTTCGCGAAGAGAATCGGCATCTCGAGTCTGTTGTTCTACGTTCCTGTGGCAATTGCGATCTGGTACGGATTCCTCGAGTCAGGGGTTCACGCCACGATTGCAGGCGTGATCCTTGGACTGATGACTCCTGTCTATGCGAAGTACTCGGACGAGCAGTTCCGACAGAAGGCAGTCCGCGTCCTGGAGAAATGGGACATCAATCGAGCCTCACCACACGCTGTGGAAAGGCTCGACCATGACGCCCTTGAGCTTGCTGACGTGGCGAAGTCGTCTGTCCCCCCGCTGAACCGTCTCGAGCACGCACTCCATCCCTGGTCGTCCTTCGTGATTGTGCCCCTGTTCGCCCTTGCGAACGCCGGCGTGAGATTCGTCGGCGCCGAGACAGGACTCGGGGAGCAACTCACAAGCCCCGTTGCCCTGGGAGTCGCCGTAGGTCTGATGGTCGGCAAGCCGCTCGGTGTCACCGCAGCCACATGGCTCGGACTCAAGCTGAAGCTCGGCGTACTGCCCCGCCGCGCCAACATGAAGACGATCTTCGGACTCGGCGCCCTTGCAGGTATCGGCTTCACCGTGTCCCTGTTCGTCAGCGAGCTTGCGTTCACCCACGAGATCCTTGTTGACGAATCGAAGCTCGGCATCTTCCTCGGCTCCTTCGTCTCCGGTGTCATCGGGTACATGATCCTCAAGTCACTCAAGACACCCGAAGAGGACTACGCCGAAGCCTCGGAGCGCTTGACGGAGTCAGCAGCAAGCTGACAGGTATCGGCTGTCAGCCATCAGCTGTCAGCTATCAGGCATCAGCTATCAGCCAGCATCCTCTCGTAGCCCTCTCGCCCTGGTGGTGTCGTGCCGCATTGTCCTCCCTTCAGGGAGGACGGAAGAGCGACGAAGTCGCTGTTCAGGAGGGGGTGCGAGCCTGCGAGCCCGGTACGGCAAGACCTCTTGCGTCC
>CBETWC010000348.1:0-2429 GCA_965539925.1 uncultured bacterium | reverse complement strand
GGGGCACTGGCCCACATTCGGAGGGGTCACTGTACCGAAGTGGATACCCCTTAGTCAGGATATGGGCGGGAGATTGTGTGCGAGACTGCTCGGATGGTCGCTGAGAACGATGTGCGGGGTGTTGCGGAGCAGCATCTAGGCCGGTCTGTGGGAACGGTCCGTGAGATCCCTGGTGGCTTTGGACATTTCACCTACGTGGTTGACGAGGATTGGGTCTTTCGATTCCCACGAACGCCCCATGTCGCGAAACAGGACCGAATCGAACAACGGATCCTCCCCCTTGTCGAACGCTCGGTGACGTTTGCGGTTCCGAGATTCGACTTCGGTGGAAGCCTCAAGGGTCTGCCCTACGTTGGATATCGACTGCTTCCCGGACGCCCTCTCAGACCATCGGATGTCCCCCTCAATGTGACGCCGTCCGTGCTGGCCGAAGTCGTATTCGAACTGCACCCGATCGACGTCAGCGAGGCGAGTTCCTTGCTTGGGACATCCGGTACTGCAACGGCATGGGAGGCCCGCTACCGGTACCTGCGAAGCCAGGCAGCAACCGAACTGGTTGATGTCCTCAGCCCGGCATTGTCCGACTCAGTAGATGCGGCCTTCGACCGCTTCTTTGAGGCGACGTTCCGATTCGAACCCGTTCTCGTACACGGCGACCTGGGGACAAGCCACATCCTTGTGAACGAGACCGAGGGGCTGGTAGGTCTTCTTGACTTCGAGGCCGTCACGATCGGTGATCCCGCTATCGACTTCGTCGGGTTCATCATCACGCTGGGTCCCGAAGTCTGTGATCGTGTGATCAGCCTGTATGCGGGCCTTGTCGACAACGGCTTCCGGGAACGTGTGCTCGGGTACTGGTGGATCGGCTGGCTATACGCGATTCTCCACGGAGTGGACACAACCGACCAAGCGACCATCGAATCAGGAATCGCCGGCCTGGACCAACGTCTCACCCACCTCTCCCGACTCACCACCCCTGAGACCTGACAATCCAGCGACCGCCCAGAACCGGTCTGATTTCAGGTGGTCGACGCACATGACCGAGTCCCTCGACCAAAACAGTTCGACACACACACGACACTCGGGACATACGGAGGTGTCCAGGCTTCTTACGGGAAGTGGCGGGCCTGTTTCTGGCTTCGGTGACGGGGCTACGCCAATGCGGCAGCAATCTGGCCGGCGACGCGAGCGTTGTTCTCAGACAATGCAAGGTTCGCTGGGATGTTCCTGCCTTCGAGTGCCTTCGAGATCTCACCGAGTACGAAGGGTGTGATTGCTGCGCCGACGATTCCGTTCCGCTCGGCTGCCCGGAGGGCATCGGCCATTGCTGACTGTATCCCTTCAGACGACAGCGCGTCCTCCTCGGGGATGGGAACAGCAAGGAGCAGGCCTCCGGTATCCCACGAGAAACGTTCCATGGCGAGATGGGCGACATCTGAGGCTGTGTCGAGGCGGAGGGGGACCGGAAGCCCACTCGTGCGGGCGTAGAACATCGGGAACTCATCCGTCTGGAAGCCCACGACCGGCACGGACAGCATCTCGAGATGCTCGAGTGTCCCCGCAATGTCGAGAAACGCTTTGGCGCCTGCAGAAACGGTGAGTACCGGGTGGCGTGCGATTGCCCCAAGATCCGCTGAAACGTCACCGGTCTCGGATGATCCGTGGTGAACACCACCGATCCCACCAGTGGCGAAGACCTTGATCCCTGCTCTGGCGGAGATCGCGAGAGAGGCCGACACCGTCGTCGCTCCGACTGGCCACTGCTGGGTGATTGCGGCGGGGATGTCGCGCTCTGCGGTCTTCTTTGCTTCGCCAAGGATCCGTTCGTAGTCAGAGCCGTCGAGCCCTACGCGAATAGCCCTGTCCATGACCGCGGTGACCGCCGGTTCAGCCCCGGAACTTCGAACGGCAGCAAGAGTCCGCGTGAGTGCCTCCTCGTTCGCCGGTGAGGGCAAACCGAGATTCGAGAAGATCGTGCTCTCGAGGGCAACGACTGGTCGCCCGGCTTCCAGCGCATCACGCACAGGCGTGCTGATGATCATGTCCGACATCGTTTCTCCGGTTCGTTCGTTCTGTTTCGTCAGGTTACGGAGTGTGCTGCGTCAGCAGCGCTGCCGCGAGACGGTGGCCTTGTGCAATGGCGCTCGGGACATCATCAGATGCCATTTGGGCGGTGATGAACCCGGCAGCAAAGGCATCTCCTGCCCCCGTCGTGTCCCGGACTGTGTCGAGTTGGCGTGCAGGAACGGTTGCGATGATCGCCCCCTCGGCGTAGGCGAAGGCAGGCTTGCTACCGGCCTTGACGACCGTGAGCGCGGCACCGTCGGCCCCCATGGTCTCCGAGATGCCCAATGCGACCGCTTCATCGGCGTTGCAGAAGAGGACGTCGGGGCGAAGGTCGCGGATCAAGTCCTTGAAGGGGTCTCGTC
>CBETWC010000347.1:0-2451 GCA_965539925.1 uncultured bacterium | reverse complement strand
CTCCTGAACAGCGACTTCGTCGCTCTTCCGTCCTCCCTGAAGGGAGGACAACTAGGTGCATAGAAACCATGCATCACACGATCCGCTGAAGCCCTGTGTTGGCACGGCGGATGTTCGATCATGCGGTCCCAGGTCGCGGATCCAGGTTCAGGGAGGACACGGTGACAGTGCTAGATGAGTTGGCCCTGTGCGCTGGCTTCGGGGGGTTCAAGGCCTAGGTGCAGGTAGGCCCGTTGGGTCGCGATGCGTCCCCTCGGTGTCCTCTGTATGAGTCCTTCGAGGATGAGGAAGGGCTCATAGGCATCCTCTACGGTTTCCGGGTCCTCCCCCACTGCGATCGACAACGTGGAGAGCCCGACCGGACCTCCGCCGAACTTCTCGATGATGGCGGAGAGAATCGATCTATCTACCTTGTCGAGTCCTACCTCATCGACCTCGAACACTTCGAGTGCCAGATCCGCCGTGGCCTCGTCGACCTCACCGTCGGCACGCACCGACGCGTAGTCCCTGACGCGGCGAAGCAGCCGGTTTGCGATCCGCGGTGTACCCCGTGACCGGCGGGCGATGGCTTCGCACCCCTCGGGCGAAGCCGGTGTGTCCAAGAGCTTGGCTGATCTCGCGACAATCGAGGCGAGGTCACGTGCTCCGTAGTAGTCCAGCCTTGCCACGTAACCGAATCGGTCCCGCAGAGGTGGTGCCACGCGGCCGACTCTCGTTGTCGCTCCCACGAGGGTGAAAGCGGGAAGGTCAATCTTGATCGAGCGAGCAGCCGGTCCCTTGCCGACCACGATGTCAAGTTGTCCATCCTCCATCGCGGGATACATCACCTCTTCGACCTGGCGCGGCAGTCGGTGGATCTCGTCGATGAAGAGGACATCGCCGTGCTCAAGGTTCGTGATCACAGCGGCAAGATCGCCTGGCCTGTCCAACGCGGGGCCAGAGGTTGATCGGAAGGACGCACCCATCTCGTTTGCCACGATGGCAGCAAGGCTTGTCTTGCCGAGGCCCGGAGGACCTGAGAACAAGAGGTGATCAACAGATTCACCACGCACGCCGGCTGCCTCGATGAGAATGGAGAGACGCTCCTTGAGGGCCTCCTGACCAACGAACTCATCAAGTCTGCGAGGTCGCAAACCCGCTTCCTCTTCGATCTCGGCCGGCGACGGTGCGCTCGTGAGCAGACCTTCCTCACGCATCAGGTACCTGCCCTACCGAGTTGTTGGAGTGTGCGTCTGAGCAGCTCTTCGACGGGGAGATCCTGGGGCATGTCGATGAGCGTACCTCTGATCTCGTCAGCGCCATATCCAAGGCTTTCGAGCGCCTCGCGGACTTCCCCCATTGGTCCCGTCGCCGTCGTGACACTATCGAGGATGTCGAGTTTCGGCTTCAGTTCGAGCAGCAGCTTCTGCGCGCTGCGCTTTCCTATCCCTGGCACCGCGGTGAGCGCAGCGATGTCATCGGCTGCAACAGCGATGCTCAGCTGTTCGTACGTCATCGTCGCGAGGATTGCCATTGCAACCTTCGGTCCGACTCCGGAAACCCCAAGGAGTAGCCCGAAGAGATTCTTGTCAGGGACCGAGGCGAAACCGTAGAGAGCCAGCTGATCTTCACGAACGTGCAGGTGCGTGTGGAGCACGGCCTCGTCTCCGACACCCGGCAGGTCGACAAGCGTACGAGGTGCAACCGAGACGACGTACCCCACGCCTCCGACTTCGAGAACGATCGATTCGCCTGTTCGGTCGACGATGATGCCTCTGAGTCGACCTATCACGTCGCCACCTTTGCAGTGCGGAGCGGTTGATGCTGTGCGTGACACATCGCGATCCCCAGAGCATCTGCAGCATCCGCCGGTCCGCCGACAGCGGAGAGGCCGAGCCTCATTGCGACGACCGATGACAGCTGTTGCTTGTCGGCGGAGCCAGAACCAGTGACCGCCATCTTCATCTGGGACGGCGTGTACTCGGCGATCTCGATCCCGCGCTGTGCAATGGACTCCATGATCACTCCCGAGGCCCGCGCCACTGCCATTGCGGTGTTCCTGTTGCGGTTCACGAACACCTGCTCAATGGCTGCAGCGTCGATGTCGTGCTCGTCGAGAATCGACTCGATGTCTGCCCGCAACTCCACGAGGCGAAGTGCGATGGGCAGATCAGGATCGGTGCGAATCACGCCAGCGGTTACCGCGCGATCCTTTCCGGCGGACGACTCGATAATCCCGTAGCCGGTGCGCGTGAGTCCTGGATCAATTCCTAGTACGAACATGTGTTCGACAGTGTAACGAGTCCCTACGACGAGGCAAAGCACCACGCCATAGACCGCTTCCGGAACCATCCCACGTGAACACCAGGAGACAGCGAACCGACAGCCGCCCTCAATTCTTTGAACTGCGACGGTCACGTCTGTCGTCCTCCCTTCAGGGAGGACACGCGAGCGCAGCGAGCGAGGAGGGGG
>CBETWC010000346.1:0-2454 GCA_965539925.1 uncultured bacterium | reverse complement strand
GAGCCGCAGCATCGTCGTCGAAGGCGCCATCATCGAAGAGGGAGCTGTGCTCGGGGCCAACACGACCATCACAGCGTCAACCCCCATCATCGATGTGACCGGTCCCGAACCGATCGAGACCCGTGGGCGTGTGCCGGCGAACGCTGTTGTGGTGCCGGGCACACGGCCGAAGGTGTTCCCCGCCGGTTCCTACAACCTGCAGTGCGCACTGATCATCGGTAGACGGACGGTTTCGACGGACAAGAAGACATCGCTCAATGACGCTCTCCGCACCTTCGAGGTGCAGGTGTGACCCTGCTCGACACCCTCATCGAGATCATCAACATCCCTTCAGTCACCGGTGATGAGGAGGCCTTGTGCTCGTGGCTCGAGGATCGTTACCGGGGTCGATATCCGCTCGAGCGGATCGGTAAGTCCCTGATCGTCGGACTACCACCCGAAGGCGCTGACTTCGTGGCGATATACGGGCACACGGACACTGTTCCTGTGCAGGGGGAGTGGAAGGCTCGCGTCGAAGGGGACAGGCTCGTTGGTCTCGGAGCCTCGGATATGAAGTCGGGTGTTGCCGTGATGATCGAGTTGCTCGACGCAGGCATCAGGGAGGACGAAGGGACACTCGTCTGTGTCTTCTATGACGAAGAAGAGGGGCCGGCCGTCAACAACGGACTCGAGGCGGTGCTCGACGCAGCACCGTGGCTGATCGGTGCGGAGATCTCGATCGTTCCCGAGCCTACGAACCTCGATCTTGAACTCGGCTGCAATGGAGCGCTCAACGCAGACGTCATCTTCAGAGGATCGACCGCCCACTCGGCCAGGCCGTGGCTCGGCGAGAACGCCGTGACGAAAGCAGGGGAGTGGCTTGCAACCATGCATGCTCGTGAGCCAGAGGTCGTTGATATCGGTGGACTCGAGTATCGGGAGGTGTTCTCCGTCACGAAGGCATCGGGTGGGATAGCGAACAACATCATCCCTGGTGAGTTCGTGATCAACCTCAACCATCGGTTCCCGCCTGTGTACTCGACCGAGGAGGCCGAGGCGCGACTGCGTGACGTGGCTGCTGCGGCTGACGAGGTGGTTATCACCGACCGCGCCCCTTCAGGCAAGATCGATCTCGACAGCGAGGCTGTGCAACGCCTCGACAAGCTGATAGGCAGGGGACGAATGGCCAAACAGGGTTGGACCGACGTTGCCCGACTCACCGCAAGGGGAGCAGTAGCTGTCAACTACGGGCCGGGTGAGGTTCCCCAAGCCCACCAGGTCGACGAGTCAGTCCCCATAGAGAACCTGAACATCGTGTTCGGCGTGCTCAAAGAGTTTCTTGAGCGGTAGAAGGTAAAACGTAGAACGAAAGGAACGGATCGCTGACTCGTTCTACCTTCTACCTTCCGCTCTCACAGCACTCCCTCGGCGGCTCCCGGGCCATCTTCGGGCTGGCTGTAGTCGTACAGGGGTTCCATGCTCATGTGTGGGAGGAGGAGGCCGATCAGTGGTCCGATCCCGAAGGCGAACAACACGGTTCCGACCCCAATCGTTCCGCCCAGGAACCAGCCAACGATCAGAACGGTGATCTCGATCCCGGCGCGGGCCAGTCCGATGGGGATGCCCCTTCGGGAGAGTCCTGTCATCAGCCCATCTCGTGGTCCCGGTCCGAGGCCTGCTCCTATGTAGAGGCCGGAACCGACCGCGACCAGCAGGATCCCGCCGATGAGGAGCGTCCACCGACTCCAGAGGGATTCGATCGTCTCCGGGGCCAGCCACAGGGTCAGGTCGATGACGACGCCGATCTCCATGACGTTGAGGATTGTGCCGACACCCAGACGCTCGCCCAGGGGGACCCACAGGATCAGGACGAGGATCCCCGTAATGATCCCGACGGTGCCTATGGGTATCCCAGTGTGGAACGTGATTCCTTGGTGGAACACTTCCCACGGCGAGAGTCCGAGGTTGGCTATCACCATCGCGGCCACGCCGAACCCGAACAACGCAAGCCCGAATAAGACGCGAGGGACACGTCGGAGAAGTTCTGGTCGAGAGGGCCACGGCAGCATTGGGGGAACGTAATACGAAACACGTAGTACGTCATACGAAGCGTCCCCCCCCTGATGCGTGTCCTGTCGCGAACGTATGCGACACATTGTCCTCCCTTCAGGGAGGACGGAAGAGCGACGAAGTCTCTGTTCAGGAGGGAGTGCGAGCCTGCGAGCCCGGTACGGCGAGATCTCTACGACCTCCCTCGACCCCAATGCTTTCGGCGTTCTGGCGGTGCTTGGTGGCGTGCCGCGTGAGGCTCGCAGGCTCGCACCCCCTCCTCGCTCGCTGCGCTCGCGTGTCCTCCCTGAAGGGAGGACGACAGACCAGACCGTCGCACATTCGCGAGATACGACGCCCGACACCTGACACCTGACGCCTGAATTCCTACTACCTTCACCGCATGCCCGTGAACATCGATATCGC
>CBETWC010000345.1:0-2457 GCA_965539925.1 uncultured bacterium | reverse complement strand
ACCCGAGTGTCCGTCGCACAGGCACCTCCCCCTGGTCGGTTTGTGCGACTCTAGGCGATTGGAACACAAGGATGCGACCCGTCCTGTCGTGGGCGAGGAGCGAACAGGCGGCGTTCGCCTCTGTGGCTGGTGGCCATTGCAGTTGGTGGTTTGGGAACGCTCGGGCCGCTCCTGTGTGTTACTCTCGAACAGATGTTCGATGCCACCACCGAGACCCCCACGTTCCTGGACGGGCTGAATCCGGATCAGCGGCGTGCCGTGTTGCACGGAGATGGGCCCCTTCTGGTCATCGCTGGTGCAGGCTCTGGGAAGACGAGAACGCTTGCTTCGCGGGTTGCTCATCTGATCGATCGTGGTGTGCCTGCCGATCGGATCCTGCTGCTGACGTTCACCCGTCGCGCCTCGGCGGAGATGCTCAAACGGGCGAGCGCGTCGATCGAGGATCGGTCATCCGGTCGTGTCTGGGGCGGCACGTTCCACTCGATTTCGAACCGGCTGCTTCGCACGTACGGCCGGGCGGTGGGTCTCGAAGAGAACTTCACGGTGATGGATCGCACGGACACGGAATCCCTCTTCGGCATCTTGCGTACCGAGCACGGATTCGGGAAGACGAAGACACGGTTCCCGCGCAAGGAGACGATTGCGTCGATCTACTCGAGGGTTGCAAACGCCCAGACACGTCTGTCCGAGACCCTTGACCAGCGGTTCCCATGGTGTCGGGACCATGCCGAGGAACTCAAGACGCTCTTCGTTGGATACACGGGACGCAAGCGCGAGCACAACGTCATCGACTACGACGATCTGCTTCTCTACTGGCAGGCGCTACTCGCATCTGGAGCGGGCGACGCCGTGCGAGAGCTGTTCGACCACGTGCTGGTTGATGAGTATCAGGACACGAATCTCGTTCAGGCGGACATCCTGCGGTCGCTCTGTGGCATCGATGGGAATCTGACGGTCGTTGGTGACGACGCCCAGTCGATCTACTCGTTTAGGGCTGCACGGGTGGAGAACATCCTCGGTTTCCCGGACGAGTACGAGGATGCAACGGTCGTCACCCTCGAGCAGAACTACCGATCGACACCACAGATCCTCTCCTCGTCGAACGCGGTGATTGCCGCGTCGGATGCCGCGTTCGACAAGCAGCTGTGGACCAAGCGGCCCTCGGGTCCGATTCCGGATCTCGTCACCTGCTACGACGAGGCCGCACAGGCTGACTGGGTGTGTGACAGGGTTCTCGAGCTCAGGGAGCAGGGCATCGACCTGCGCGACCAAGCCGTGCTGTTCCGCACGGGTCACCACTCCGGAGGACTCGAGATCGAGCTTGCCCGCCGCAACATCCCATTCGTCAAGTTCGGCGGGCTCAAGTTCCTCGAAGCTGCCCACGTGAAGGATCTCCTCTCGTTGCTGCGGATCCTCGACAACCCGAAGGACGAACTCGCGTGGAACCGCGTGCTGCTGATGTTGCCGGGTGTCGGACCGGCGACCGCAGCGAAGATCCTCGCTCACACCGAGGAAGTTGGTGCAGCAGCAGGTACAGACGCTCTCGAGGCATTCCTCACCTACGACCTGCCGGTGACGAATGAGACGCGCGAGGTCCTTGGCCTGCTGCGTGACGTTCTGACGGATTGCCGCGCAGACAGTGGCGGGGAGCCAGCGCCTTCGGTGCAGATCGACCGGCTCGCGGATTTCTGCAGAGCTGTCTTCGACCGCTCGTACGATGACGCAGAAGCCCGACTTGGGGATATCGAGCACCTGGCTTCCCTGGCTGCCGACTATCCGGACCGAAGCCGCTTCCTCACGGAGATCACGCTCGATCCGCCGAACAGCACCTCTGATCTCGCAGGGGCCCCCCATCTCGACGACGACTACCTCATCCTCTCGACGATTCACTCGGCCAAGGGAGGGGAGTGGAAGTCAGTCACGGTCATCCATGCGGCCGATGGCAACATCCCCTCGGACATGGCGCTCAGTGAACCGGGCGGATTGGAGGAGGAGCGTCGGTTGCTCTACGTCGCGCTCACGAGAGCGAAGGACCATCTCGCCGTGACCGTGCCCCAGCGGTACTACCACCACCGGTACTCGACCAACGGCAACCACTCCTATGCACTGCCCAGTCGCTTCCTCGACCCGGCCATGGATCACTTCCTCCCATCAGCTACCGGCGTTCCTCAGGCCATCGCCGACGCAACATGGAACACGCCGGGCCGGGACACCGTGGGCGACACGCTCAAGGATCTGTGGGAGTAGACCTCTCAGAGGGCTGTAGCACGAAGACACGCGGATAGGGGATGCCGCTCGGGCTTTCTCTCCCGCCAAGGTGATCTGTCGCGTTTCGAGCGCAACAGATTGTCCTCCCTCTAGCCTCAATCCACGAGGTCGGCGAAGGCCCAACAGTCGTCCCACCTTCAGGGGGGACAACAGCCGAGCGTCAGCTCGGGTGTAGGGGGGACTGTGAGC
>CBETWC010000344.1:0-2461 GCA_965539925.1 uncultured bacterium | reverse complement strand
CCCCGGGATTTCAAATTCAAATTAACAAAGACGGCTCATCTTCATCGATTCCGAAGGAGCCGAGGTATCCGTGGTCCCTGGCGAGAACGGCCCCGACCGAGCGCGCGGCTGCACGCATCTCGTGTTCGACCGCTTCAGGTGCATTCCAGAAGGTCCCGCCCTGCGCGTAGTAGAAGGCCGCTCGATCGGTGTGCCTGAGGATGTGTAGTTCCACCGGTTTGAAGACAGCGACACCGTTTCGGGTGATGAAGCCGTGGATGGAACAGGGAAGTCCATCGAGGAACGGCATGACACGGACGAGGTCTGCGTGCTCGGAGAACCAGGCGATGGCAGCTTCCTCATCAGACGGCTCACGAATCCAGCGGACGTACTCGCCGCCGCCGTGCCACCCCTCTTTGTTGTCAGCAACCCACACCGTGCCCATGTCGCTTTGCAGCCGCTCTGCTGCCTCGGCGGCTCCGGATACGGGCACTATCTCGGCCGGGGCTCGCTCCACGCCAGCGGCATCCCACAGATCGTCGACGATCATCTTGTCTTCGAGCGCGCGCCAGTCAGGGTGTCTCGCTCCATAGGACGGACGCCCGAAGATCTCCGTCGCGCGGCTGAAGCTTGTGTTCAGAATGAGCGCTTCGCCGTCGGGATCGAAGGTGTTGATGGCCTCGACCAGCGCATTCGAGGGCTGGTCGACGGACGCAGTGAACGCTCGTATCCCGAGGATCATGGTGCCCGCTGTGGCTCCCGTGTAGTGGATCCTGTCGACGTCGGGGACTTCGCCGACTCCTGCAAGCGGGGCGACGATCATGATCGAATCGGCACCGTTCTCCTTCAGCGCCTCAACGATCGACGTGGCACCCGCAGCAGCCTCGATGACGATGATCCACTTCTTGCCCCTGTACACCGCGGCTAGTTGCTCTTTGATTACCTCGATATCCATGCATCGAGGCTACTCATCCGTTCTTTGGGCTGTAGTGACCGGTTTTGGTGCACTGGAACCCAGGGTTCGCGGCGTGGCGATGTTCACAAGGTACCTTGCGTGAGCGAGTCTCACAAGGTACCTTGCATGAGTGAGGCACGACGAAAGTACCTCAGGTGACATAGATGCCACGAACAACCCAAGAGATCCTGGACCAGGCGCAAGCCCTGGCTGCGCGGTTCGAAGGCCATGAGCCGGAACCGTCCGACTTCACCGAAGCGAGTTCGCTGCGAGCCCTGCGTGTTGCCTTCCTTGCGCTGGCCGATGCCGAAGGGGAGCTCGCTGATGCCGTGCATGTAGCCCGCGGCGATGGGCACTCGTGGGCGGCGATAGGTGCGATGATCGGCACCTCAGGTGAAGCAGCACGCCAGCGATACGGCAGGACAGCCCGCAACAGCTGAACCGGTCGGTGCGGCTGTACTCAGACTCCGCCGCGGCCGAGGTTGATCCAAGTGGTCTTGATGTGGGTGTACTTGTCGAGGGCGTGGAGGGACTTGTCCTTTCCTCCGAAGCCGGACTCCTTGTAGCCGCCGAAGGGTGCGGTGATGTCGGAGGTGTCGAAGTTGTTCACCCACACGGTGCCAGCCTTGAGCCCGGCAGCCATCGTGTGCGCTCGCCCCAGGTTCGATGTCCACACGGCTGCGGACAGCCCGTACCGCGTCTCGTTTGCGATGCGGAGCGCTTCGTCCTGGTTGTCGAACGGGATGATGGAGAGCACAGGCCCGAATATTTCGTCCCGGGCGATCTCCATGGTGTTGTCAACATCGGCAAAGACCGTTGGCTCCACGTAGTAGCCCCCGGTGTCGGTCATCGTGCGCTTGCCTCCGGCGACAAGGCGGGCGCCTTCTTCCGAGCCTCGTTCGATGTAGCCCATGACCTTGTCGAGTTGGGTCTCGTCGACGACGGGTCCTGCCTTGGTCGCAGGATCGAGCGGATTCCCTGGTGCCCACGACCCGGCCGACGATCCGACGCGTTCGACCACTTCGTCGTAGATCGAACGTTCAACGAGGAGGCGGGAACCCGCAATACACATCTCTCCGGTGTTCCAGAAGATCGAGAACCCAACGGCACCGATCGCATAGTCGAGGTCAGGGGCGTCGGCGAAGATGATGTTCGGTGTCTTGCCTCCGGTTTCGGCCGAGACCCGCTTCATGTTCGACTTCCCCGAGTACTCGAGGAAGAGCTTGCCGACCTCTGTCGACCCGGTGAACGTGATCCCATCGACAAAGGGATGAAGTCCAAGCGCCCGACCGGCGGTCTCTCCGTACCCGGGGACCACGTTGAGTACGCCGGGAGGTATGCCTGCTTCGAGGGCGAGTTCAGCGATTCGTATGGCAGTGAGGGGGGACTGTTCGGCCGGCTTCAACACGACCGAGTTGCCAGCCATGAGCGCGGGGGCGAGCTTCCACGAGTTCATCATCATGGGGAAGTTCCACGGCGTCACGGCTCCCACGACGCCGAGCGGCTCCCTGGTGATGAGCGCAAGCG
>CBETWC010000343.1:0-2463 GCA_965539925.1 uncultured bacterium | reverse complement strand
GATTGCAGTTTTGCCAACACCTGGCTCACCGATGAGGACGGGGTTGTTCTTGGTACGCCTCGACAGCACCTGCATCACGCGCTCGATCTCGGTGGCACGGCCGATCACGGGGTCGAGTTCCTGCTTCTTGGCCAGTTCGGTGAGGTTCCGGCCGAATTGGTCGAGGACGGCTGAGCCCGACTTCGAGCTCTCCCCTCGGGATCCCGAGCCGCCTCCCGGGTGGCCCCCGGAACGTTCGCTCTCTTCGCCTTCGACTCCGGAGAGCAACTGGATGACGGTCTGACGGACCTTCGTCAGCTCTGCACCGAGCTTGACGAGTACCTGGGCTGCAACACCCTCACCCTCCCTGATGAGGCCGAGAAGGATGTGCTCAGTGCCGATGTAGTTGTGACCGAGCTGAAGTGCCTCACGCAGCGAGAGCTCGAGCACCTTCTTGGCTCGAGGCGTAAACGGGATATGCCCGGTCGGGGCTTGGGACCCCTGACCGATGATCTCCACAACCTGAGTTCTTACGGATTCGAGCTCGATTCCCAGGCTCTCGAGTGATCGTGCTGCGACGCCTTCGCCTTCGTGGATGAGGCCAAGGAGGATGTGCTCGGTACCGATGTAATTGTGGTTGAGAAGGCGCGCCTCTTCCTGGGCCAGTACAACGACCCTGCGAGCTCTGTCTGTAAAACGCTCGAACACGTTTGCCACCCCTCATATGGCTGTGGCGCTCCGATTACCGGTGCGCCTCGCGCAGTATAGGTATCGGTTTTGGTTACGCCGGGGATAGCGAAATCCCGATTTCGAGACCAGAACCGCCTGTTTGCTACCCCTAACCGGCGGGCTAGCATCCGAATTCCCTGCACCGGAGTCGTCCTTGGACCAACCGATCTTTCAAGATCTCGTGCCCATTCCGCGCGTCTGGGAGCGCATGGAGATGGTCGAAATCCGTCTCCGCGAGGTATCGGTTGCAGAGACTGACTTCCTGACCGAGATCGCCCAGCATCTTCTGACCGCCGGAGGAAAGCGATACCGCCCGCTGCTCGCCCAGGTGGCCGCAGAACTCGGTACGAACTCGGGACACGAGTCCGTCGAGGCAGGTGTGGCGGTTGAACTCGTCCACGTCGGGTCGCTGTATCACGATGATGTTATCGACGAGGCCGATTCCCGACGCGGGAAGACATCGGTCAACGCCAACTGGACGAACACGATCGCGATCCTCGCTGGAGACTTCCTGCTCGCTCGAGCGTCCGAGATCGCAGCACCGCTCGGCGAGGAAGCCGTCACACTCATCGCCAGCACCTACGCGACGCTGTGTGAGGGTCAGGTGTCCGAACTTGTGTACGCGCACAGTCTGGATCACGGACCAGAGAGCTACTACAGGGTCATCGGAGGGAAGACGGCATCTCTGATCCGCACATCGGCGCGACTTGGTGCGATCACCGGTGGCGCCGACAAGGAGACCATCGAAGCGATCTCCGAGTGGGCTTGGGAGATGGGCATGGTCTTCCAGATAACCGACGATGTCCTCGATCTCATCGCGAGCGATGAATTCCTCGGCAAGCCGGCCGGTTCCGACATCGGGGAGGGCACATTCACGCTTCCCGTGCTGCTCGCGGCCGAAGGTCCCGACGGAAGCGAGATCCGCACACTCCTTGAAGGCGGTGGACCGTACTCGCGCGACGCGATCAGCCGTGTCATCGAACTCACCGTTGCCGGTGGCTACATCGACGTAGCTCTCGACGAATGCGAGGAGCGCATCCGCAGAGCCGAGAAGGCGGCGGACCGGATCCCCGCGAACCCTCTCACCGAAACCCTCCACAACCTCGACCAGTACCTCATGGACCGAGTCCTCTCCGCCCGCCGCTAACCCCACCGACGCGTACCCAGGGTTCTAGACCGTCGTGGCGACGGTCTAGAACCCTGGGTTCGCGGTAGTGCGGTGGTCGGCTAGCGTCACAGCGTGGCTTCCAGAACTCTCCTGCTTGTGCTCGCCCTCGGCCTTGTCGCTGCGGCATGTGTGCCCAAGGGTGGTGAGGCGACGACGACCGTTGAGACCGACGTGACGACCACGACCGCTGGTGAAGGCACCCCTGCAACGACCAGCACCCTCGCCTCCCAAGAACTCGTCGCACCGGAGAGGGGCGATCCGAACGACGTTGCGTCCGATGCGTTCTGGGATGCTGGTGCATTCGACATTGCCGATGAGCCGAGCCAGTTCGATGACGACGCTCTTGTCGCGATTGAACAGTGGCTTCCCGAGGATCTTGTGGCAGGGCTTGTGTGGGAAGTGTTCACGGGTGAAGCGGAGACCAATGTTCTCGCCGTCTCTGTCATCCCAACGTTGACCTGGCGCGGAGATCCGAATTTCGTGCCTGCCCTCATCGCAACGCTCTCCGATGGTGACGCAGAGGAGGTCGAGGAAGGCATCTTCCGCACCGTGACCGCCGCAGGCCTCGTGATGTTCGCCCAGTCAAC
>CBETWC010000342.1:0-2467 GCA_965539925.1 uncultured bacterium | reverse complement strand
CGGTGTCTTCGTAGAGCTCGTCTGCGACTATCCGCAGCAAATCGATCCCGACCATCTCCTCCTCGAACAGCCTGAGGCGCCGCACGTCAGTGCCAGCGAAACCCTCGTCGATGTCTGCCAGATGTTCCTTCTGGATCTCGCGCCAACGATCGAAGTAGGGATCCGAAACATCGTCTGGCAGGATCCGGTTCACTATTGCCGAGTCGACCGAGTAGCCGAAGAGCCCCAAATAGGTGTATGTCCGTCTCGCTTCGGAAATCACCATCTTCTCCGGATTCATCACCAGCCGGGCCGTCGTCACCTCGCTGTCGGAGAGGATCTCCCTGATGCCATCGAGCCGGTCATAGAACCGCGCCACAGCGTCGAAGACGGCCTCGTCCGCCACCGGGATGGTCGAGACCTTCGAGAGGACGGGCCGAACGACCCTCGCGACCTTCCGGCCTATCGGGAACATCTTGTCCATGTACCACGACATCACTTCGGGCAGGCTCAACAACCGGAGCGTTTCTGCTGTCGGAGCGCAGTCGACGATGATCACGTCGTACTCATCAGATCGTGCATGATCGCGCACGGTCGCAAGGCTGAACAACTCGTCCATGCCGGGGAACACGGTGAGCTCCTCTGCTTCGATTCCCTTGAGTCCCGACCAGTCGAACAACTCTGTCAGGTGATCACGAACCTCACCCCAGGATTCCTCAAGACGCTGCTGGCTGTCAATCTGTTGAGCGTCGAGGTTCTCGATGACCTGCGTGGGATCGTCGCCAAGCTCCATGTCGAAGGCGTCCGCAAGCGAATGGGCGGGATCGGTGGACATCACGAGCGTCGAGTAGCCGAGATCAGCAGCTTTGATAGCTGTCGCAGCCGACACGGTGGTCTTTCCAACACCACCCTTGCCAGTGACGAGGATGATGCGCATCAGGCGCTCGCTTCGGCTCGCTTCTTCAGCCCGCGCAGAGCCGTGCCAACGATCTGCTTCTCGGCTTGGCGACGAAGAAACCCAGGGATGGTGAACGCGGGATCAACCCTGAGGGCGTAGACGACCTCGCAACCATCGTCGATCTGGTTGAACTCGTAGCGTCCTTCGAGCGACTTGAGGTCCGAGTTCGGTATGGCGCTCCATGCGAATCCGTTGTCGTAGCCGAAGTCGTATTCGAGCGTGTAGGAGATCTCTTTCACCATTCCATCGATGACGAAGTCAGCAGTTGCAGGACGACCGTGCTCATCCTCGCTCGTGACCTCGACAGATTTCACGCCGTCGGCCCACTCGGTATAGGCCTCGAGGTCAAGCGCCACTTCATACACATGCTGTGGAGCAGCAGATATCTCAACCTTCTGTACGGTCCCCTCAAGCATCGACTCTCCTTTTCGGTCCGTGGCGCGTCATCGTAGCGGGACGACGGCGCTGATCCTCGTAAGCCCGAGTTCATACCGGTATATGGAGTCGGAATCCGGGTATTGCGCTGTGAACCGCGCCAGGCCCTGCTCGATCTCTTCATCGGTGATCAACTGCAACGTGCTCACGAAGCGGCCCCGAACCGCCTCTTCCCAGTTCCTTGCACTTCGCCCGATGGGTTCGCTCGAGTTCGACACGTCAACAGCCGATCCCGCGACCATGCACCGTTCGGCGATCAGCGTCGGATCAGGGAATCGCTCGGTATCTATCTCGACCACCGTGGGAAACCACCGTCCGAGAGACGACCGAGCAATGGCGTCGGGAGCCATCGTCCACACCTCGATACGGCCTCCGGGGCGAACCACTCGGTGCGCCTCATCGATCGCTGCCTTCCAATCGCCGTAGTGGATCGAGAGATGGAAGTAGGCGAGTCCCGCGACGTCAGAGTCAAAAGGAAGGCCCTGCGACCGTGCCTGGACGACAGACACCTCACCCTGGCGCCTGGCGCGCTTCAACATCGCGGAAGATGGATCGACCACGATCGGAGATCGGCCGTGGTCCACCCATGCTGCTGCGTGGTCCCCGGTGCCTCCACCGATGTCCAGGAGCCATCCTGCACACCCGCTGGCAGAGGCGACAGCTCTCGCCCGAGCAGCATCAGATGTTGGACGATGCCGGTATGCGTAGGCAAGCTCTCCCAGATCGATGTCAACCATGTGTCACTGCACGTCCGGTGGCCCGGAAGTAGCCGACATTGACACACGTGGTGTCCCCCACCTTCCAAGTCGTCGCCTGTGGCTGATGGATGTCGCCGAAGAAGTGGAAAGCGGGCTGATGCTCTTCGATGTAGCTGAGGATCTCCCTCGACGCTTTCCGGGTTCGGCCGACGACGTCCGAGGCCAATGGATGTACGTCCGGCGGCACATGCGTACACAGGATGTCGACAGGGCCGAGGCGATCCAGCTTGAGGGCCATGTCGTGCGGATCGACCTCGCCCGGAGTGCCGATGCGAGGCATGCCACCACCCACGAAGCCAACCGTGTTCCCTTCAATGACCCGCGTTTCGCCGTCCAC
>CBETWC010000341.1:0-2468 GCA_965539925.1 uncultured bacterium | reverse complement strand
CGGAACTCATGTCGCGTGTACGCGACGGTCGGGCCTTCTCAAGGCCCATCGCAGGAACCAGGCCGAGAGGCGACACGCCAGAGATGGACATCGCGCTTGAAGAGGAATTGCTCGCGGATCCAAAGGAGCGAGCGGAACACACGATGCTGATCGACCTCGCACGCAATGACCTCGGTCGCGTCTGCCAATTCGGAACGGTTGTCGTGGATGACCTCATGGTCATCGAGAAATACTCCCACGTGATGCACATCGTGTCGGGAGTTTCGGGAGATCTGCGCGACGGCGTCGGTCCTGTCGATGTTCTGCGAGCGACATTCCCTCACGGCACTGTCTCTGGTGCACCGAAAGTGCGGGCGATGGAGATCATCGATGAACTGGAAATCAATGCGCGAGGCCCGTATGCGGGAGCAGTTGGCTACATCGATTTCTCAGGAAACCTCGACACTGCAATCGCTCTCCGTACCTGTGTGACGAAGGGAACGACGGCCTGGGTCCAAGCCGGCGCGGGAGTTGTCGTCGACAGTGACCCCGCCGCCGAATACGAAGAGTGCGTCAACAAGGCCAAAGCTGTGTTGTACGCGATCGCTGCTGCTGAAGAACTCGGGTGACAGCCGGAGGCTGTCACCCGTTGGCTATCAGCTATCAGCCATCAGCTATCAGCCAGCGGTCTCGCGGCATCCCCAGAGACCGGGCAAGTTCTGGCTGAAGGCTGAAAGCTGACAGCCGATAGGCTGTCAGGGTGCTCTCACCGATCCTCACTGCTGCTGATGCCAGGGCTGAAGAAGCTGCCGGTCGTATCGATGTGTTCAAGCGCGCTGTGGCTGATCAGACACCGGTGCGGGGGCTCGCAGGGGCACTTGTCGCGCCCGGCCTGAGCGTCATCGCGGAGATCAAACGGAGATCGCCGTCGGCGGGGGACATCGATGCAGGGCTTGACCCGGTTGCACAGGCGATTGCGTATGAGGCTGGCGGCGCGGATGCGATCTCGGTCCTCACGGAGCCAGAATTCTTCGGTGGCTCCCTTGACGACCTCGTTGCTGTTCGCGACGCGGTCTCCATCCCTGTGCTCAGGAAGGATTTCACACGCAACGAAGCGCAGATCTGGGAAGCGCGCTCCGCCGGCGCGGATGCTGTGCTTCTCATCGTCGCGACGCTCACCGAGGACACGCTTCGTCGGCTCTTGCGCCTCTCTCGCGACATCGGCATCGATGCCATTGTCGAGGTGCATACGAAGGACGAAGTTGAGAGTGCGGTCGCGCAGCGGGCAGCCATCATCGGTGTGAACAACCGGGATCTGGCAACGTTCCACACGGATCTCGCTGTAGCCGAGACGCTGGCACCGCACATTCCGGATGACGTCGTGTCGATAGGTGAATCTGGAGTGTCTTCGGTCGAAGGTGCCGCGAGGATGAGGGCGGCCGGTTACGACGCGATCCTTGTGGGAGAGGCCCTTGTCCGCTCACCTGACCCGGAAGTATTCGTATCGGAACTCAAAGGAGCGCCATGACCTGGGTGAAGATCTGCGGGATGACCTCCCATGAAGCCGTGCAGGCAACGGTCGACGGTGGCGCCGACGCGATGGGATTCGTCCTCGCGCCTGGATCGCCCCGGGCCTTGACCCTTGACCGCGCGAGAGACCTGGCCGAAGGTGTGCCGATAGCGACGTTCATCGTCACCGTTGACCTTCCACCTGGCGAGGTGCTTGTGGCCGCGGAGCATGTCGGCGTCACAGGGATCCAGGCACATGGCAAGAGGTCGCTCGACGTGGCGGCCGAAGCAGTTGAGGCCGGATACCTCTCGATTGCGCCAGTGCCTGTGGGTCCGAGCGGCCCGACGATCGAGCTCTCCGAGGTCCCCGAGTCGTCGCTGCCCCTCTTCGATACTGCGTCTTCGGTCCAACACGGTGGCACAGGAATAGCATTCGATTGGGGCAAGATGCCTGCACCAGGCCGTCCGTTCATACTTGCGGGAGGACTTGGTCCTGACAACGTCGCTGCTGCAATCGAGGCAGTGCACCCGTTCGGCGTGGACGCTTCAAGTCGCCTCGAATCGGAACCAGGAGTCAAGGATCCGTCTAGGATCGTCGCCTTCATCCAAGAGGCAAAGCAGATATGAAACTCGAGAGACCAGACGACCGAGGCCGGTTCGGCATGTTCGGCGGCACGTTCGCCCCGGAGACACTCATGCCAGCCCTCATCGAACTCGAGTCGGCCTTCGTCGAGGCTTGGAACGATCCAGCCTTTCACGATGAACTTGACGGGCTGCTGTCGTCGTTTGTCGGCAGGCCGACGCCCCTGTATCACGCAGAACGACTCTCAGAGGAACTGGGCCTGGACCTTTGGCTGAAGAGAGAGGATCTGGCTCACACGGGGGCGCACAAGATCAACAACACCGTTGCCCAGGGGCTTCTCACGAAGCGAATGGGGAAGCGGCGAGTTATCGCCGAGACGGGTGCGGGACAGCACGGC
>CBETWC010000340.1:0-2473 GCA_965539925.1 uncultured bacterium | reverse complement strand
TCGCGTAGTCGAAGGGCGAACCGACGCGCAGGGACATGTAGCGCAACGGGTCTGGCTGTTCGCCGTCCTCATGTGGATCGGACATCTCCGTGACCTCGGCGCTGTAGCCGAGGGTGTTGGCGAGCGCTGTGAAGGATCCGTCAACGGTGAGCGTTGCCGACGTACAGATCGTTGCGACGGTTGCCGCTCGCTCGCTGAATGATCCTGCGATCGAGATCGGGCTCGTTCGCAGGACCGGTCCCGGGTCGATCCAACACAGGTGTCCCTCGTTGGATCCGTCGTCGCGGGTGAGAACCGTCAGGTCTCCTGCAAGATGCCCTGCAAGGTTGAGCGTCCGCTCCTTGTGTCCGGTGACGGTCTGCTCGAAGGTCGCCCCCGGCTGCTTGGTGATCTTGGTGATCGCATCGTTCACCGACTTGACGGACTGCGAGAGATTCCTCGCCGTCGCGTGTCCTGCGCCTGCCACCGGCAGGTCGACCGGTCCGATGCTGGTCGCCATCCAGCCCTCAAACTCCTTGGCGTGCTTCCACAGATCTGACGTGAGCTTCTTGCGGCGTGACGGCTTCATGCCGAGACGCTTGAGGAGCGAGTTTGCTTGGGAGGTGTAGATGGCGATTCGTCTTGGCGTCAGCGTGATCCCGACGCTTGAGCAGAGGGCGTCCTCGAGCCGGTGTGCCTCGTCAAAGATCGCAGCATCGTGATGTCCTAGGACCGAGCCTTCCGACGAGATGTCCGCTCCGTAGAGATGGTGGTTGCAGATGACGACGTCCGCTTCCCTGGCCTCCTCGAGGGCATCCATGGCTGGGCAGTCGTTCTTGTAGCTGCACTTGGTGGCCGGGCACTCCATCCCCGATGTCGAGATGGTGCCCCACTGGGCATTGGTGACTTCCACCGGGGCATGGTCCCGTTGGCCGTCACCGCCGTCCCGCCACCAACTGATGAGGGTGCCAACCGGATCGACATCATCCGTCTCGGTGGATCCGCCAAGTGTGAGCTGGGCGTTGTGATCCGCGGCCTTGGCGGGGCAGACGTATGAGGCGCGTCCCTTGATGATGGCAGTGCGGGAATCATGTCCAGCAGTTCGCGTGATGTCGAGGATCCGGGGAAGATCGTCTGCGATCTGGTCCTGGAGTGTCTTGGTGGAGGTGGCAATGACCACGCGTTTGCCTGACGTGATGGCAGGGATGAGGTAGCCGAACGACTTACCGATGCCTGTTCCGGCCTCACACAGCAGATGGTGGCCATCGGAGATTGCCTGTGCCACCCATGCAGCCATGTCCACTTGACCGGGCCGGTGTTCACCGCCTGTGGTGTTGACGACGCGGTCGAGGATGTCTACCGCTACAACGGGAGCGGGTGGTGGTTCGTGGGGTTGCTTCGACACTGTGTGTGGAGTCTTGTCGCCCCGTGGCGGAATGCAACACCGGGCCGTTTCGCTCTACCGCACAGCCTCGGAGATGATCTTGGTGATCTCCTCGACCGAAGGAACCCGTCCGGATACCTTGATCTCGCCGTCGATACCGAGCGCAGGTGTCTTCATGACGCCGTACGCGGCAATCTGCCCGTAGTCGGTGATCTTGGTGATGTCGTGGGTCATGCCGAGTTGTTCGAGCGCTTCGGCGGTTGCCTTCTCCAGGTTGCTGCAGTTCTTGCAGCCCGGTCCCAGAACTTGGATGTCCATGGTGTCTCCTTGATCGTCAGATGATCGTGTTGAACAGGTAGCCGGCGGTGACGATGCCGGTTGCCAGCACTCCGATGAACGTGGCGAGGAGCTTCGGCTGGAGCACACGTCGCAGCAGGATCATCTCCGGGAGGGAGAGTGCAACAACAGCCATCATGAAGGCGAGCACGGTTCCCAGAGCCACGCCCTTGTCGGCGAGTGCACCGGCCAGTGGGACGATGCCTGCGGCGTTGGAGTAGAGAGGTATCCCGACCATGACGGCGAGCGGCACTGCCAGCGCGTTGCCTGAGCCGGCGAGGTCGACGAAGAAGTCCTCCGGTGCCCAACCGTGGATGATTGCACCGACGCCGATTCCGACGAGGAGGTAGGGCCAGATCTTCCCGATGATGGTCTTCACCTCTTGCCGAGCCATGGTGAACCGATCGCTCCAGGGCATCGTCGTTGACGGTTCGACCGGCTGGCCGTCGATGGTCGTCTCGAACACGAATGGTTCGACCCAGCGTTCGAGGTTGAGCCTGCCCAGCACGTATCCACCAACGATTGCGACGATGAGGCCGAAGGTGACATACGCCGCTGCGACCTTCCATCCGAACATTCCGAAGATGAGGATCACTGCAACCTCGTTGACCATCGGTGATGCGATCAGGAAGCTCATGGTCACACCGAGGGGGACACCGGCTGCAACGAAACCGATGAATACGGGGACCGCTGAACAGGAACAGAACGGTGTGATCACACCGAGTCCGGCGGCCGCCACGTTCCCGTAGCCCTCGCGTCGGCCACCGAGGACCT
>CBETWC010000339.1:0-2488 GCA_965539925.1 uncultured bacterium | reverse complement strand
GTGCGTCTGGCGGACCACATGTGAGGTCGGTGCGTGTACGAGATCGAGATCACGGCTGAGGGCCTCCGTCATCTCAACAAGCTCCCTGAGAAGGTGCGACACGCTGCTCTGGAGTCCATCTTCGGGCCGATCGCTGAGAACCCAAGCCGGCTCGGCAAGCCGCTCGTTGGAGAACTCGAGGGTCTCCGGTCAGCGCGCCGAGGCGACTACCGCATCATCTACGAGATCTTCGAAGACGACCAGGTCGTTCTGATCCACCGAGTGCAACATCGTAGAGACGCCTACCGGCCGCGCTGACCGCGCCCAGCCACACGACTGTGCGCGCTCCGCGCGCGAAACGTTGCGAAACCGTGCGAAATGGTGAGAGGTGTTGAGTACATAACCCCAGGTCAGAGCACATATGGCCTGGTCACAGGGGTGGGGGCGCTGCATTCGCAACGTAGGGGCCACGGGTTCGAATCCCGTCACCTCCACCACGAAGCCGCCGCACGAGACAGCCATGGTTCAAGCGCTCGGGGCTGGAAGCTTCTCCGAATCAGCCGTGGCAGCGCTGGTGTACGTTGGTAGCGTCGAGGTCATAGGCTCTTCGGATGTCGCACCCGATTCGCTCGTCGCTCGTCTTCCTCTCGGCCGGGCGGTTTGTGATGAACACGGCCTATCGGTTCGTCTACCCATTCCTGCCTGTAATAGCTCGAAGTCTCGGTGTACCGCTCGAACAGGCAGCGCTGCTCATCAGTGTGAGACACATCGCCGGTCTCGCCACGCCGGGCGTTACCCGCGTTGTCGGTCGTGGGGAGGCACGACATCGGCTCATTGTCACAGGACTCATGCTGTTCATTGCCGGGTCAGCAGTAACCGTGCTTGCCAACGCCTATGTGGGTGTGCTCATCGGGTTTGCACTGCTCGGTCTCGCAAAGCCGGTATACGACGTCTCGTCCCAGGCGTACATCGCTGACAGGGTGCCGTATGGCCAGCGCGCAAGGTACATGTCTGTGTTCGAGTTCACCTGGGCGGCGGCACTTCTCGTAGGTGCACCTGCCACTGGCTGGCTGATCTCCAGGACCGACTGGGTGGCACCGTTCGTTGCATTCGGCGTGTTGACCACGGTCGCTCTGGTTCTCGTACCGCGATTCATCGACCCGGACCACCATCACGAGTCGAGGGCATCGGGAACTGCACGATTCGACAAGTCCGGCCTCGCTTTCTTGGCTGTTGCCGGGATCTTTGCCCTCGCGTCGGAGATGATCATCGTGATCTTCGGAGCGTGGCTGGAGGATTCGTTCGGCCTGTCGCTTGCCGCACTTGGTATTGCAGCAATGCTCATCGGCTTTTCCGAATTGGCCGGAGAAGGCACCACGTTTGCCATCACAGATCGGATCGGGAAGCGACGAGCGGTACTTGCCGGCCTGTTGATATCGATCACAGGATTCGCACTGTTGGTACCGGCCCGCGGCAGCCTCGGCTTGGGCCTGGCGGTTCTCGCCATCGCGTTGTTCGGTTTCGAGTTCACGATCGTGTCGTCCCTCCCTCTTGCCTCAGAACTCGTGCCTGCGTCTCGCACACGCTTCCTTGCATGGATGGTTGTGGCAATGGGTCTCGGTCGAGCGGTCGGAGCCGCGGTCGGCCCGACGCTGTTCGAGTCCTTCGGGCTTCCCGGACCGGCAGTTGCCGCCGCACTCGCCGATGTCGTTGCCGCCACAGTGCTCGTGATTTGGGTACGAGAGGCCGCACACGACCACTGACGTCGACTCCGTATGCCGACATCAACCGCCACCTCCGCCAGCATCACTCTTGAATGGGTCAGAATATTGACCTAGTGTGTCCTCATGGCTGACACACTTCCGTTCTCTGAAGTCAAGGCCCACCTATCGGAACTCGCTGACCGGGTGGAGCACCAGCACGATCGGATCCTGGTCACTGGCAATGGCCGACCTTCGTTCGTCCTGTTGAGCCCTGACGACCTTGAGTCCCTTGAAGAAACACTCGACATCCTCAGAGACGATGAGCTCATGGAATCGCTTCGACGGTCGCGCAGAGACGCTGAGGAAGGCAATCGACTGCGTCTTCGGGACAACGTCTGAGGCGGCCGGTGTACGAAATCGAGATCACGCCTGAGGATCTCCGACATCTCAACCAACTTCCAGAGAAGGTGCGTCAGGCTGCGCTGGAGTCCATCTTCGGCCCAATCGCCGACAATCCGAACCGGTTCGGCAAGCCGCTCGTTGGTGAACTCGCAGGGCTTTGGTCTGCCCGCCGTGGCGACTACCGCATCATTTACGAAATCTTCGAAGACGACCGGGTCGTTCTGATCCACCGCGTGCAACACCGCAAAGACGTGTACAGGCCACGTTGACCGCACGCCCCTGCACGGCCGTGCGCGAAACGCCGGGTCGCGGCGGATTTCGTCCCACCTTCAGGGTGTCCTATTGCGTACGTATGCGACACATTGTCCTCCCTGAAGGGAGGACCATCTGGTAGGAGGACTCCC
>CBETWC010000338.1:0-2496 GCA_965539925.1 uncultured bacterium | reverse complement strand
AGAACTACGTCGCCTTCTGGCAGGGGGTGAGGGTCGTCGCGTAACGACGACCCTCAGAGTCAAGAATCTAGAGTCAAGAGTCAAGAGGCTGACTTGGTAGCTCGTGTACTAAGTGACATGAGCATTCTTCGAATCTCAAGGAGCTCCTCGACCAGCCCATTTACCAGACCCTCCGACACAAAGCCGAAGTCGCGAGATAGCAGGAGTTGGGTTTCGAGTTCGTTCCCAGACGCGTGCGCAATCAGCAGAAACCGCGCGAATTCCTTGTCAGAGCCCCGGCCAGCTCCCTCGGCGATGTTGCTCGGAATCGACACGGCAGATCTGCGCAGCTGCGATGCGAGTCCGTAGCGTTCATAATCCGGAAGCTGTCGAGCCAATTCGTAGCAGGCGCGAGCGAGAGACATGGAACGATGCCATACGGTGAGGTTCTTGAAGCGATGCATGTCCAACTTGTATCAAGAATGCTGTTCGAGGGGAAGTGGTCCGTTCTTGACTCTTGACTCTTGACTCATCCGCCTCACAGTCCCCAAATCATGGGCGCAAGAATGACTGTTCCCACGAAGAAGATCGCTACCAGAGGGAACCCGACCTTTGTGTAGTCGGTGAACTTGTAGTTCCCCGGGGCCATCACCATCACATTCGTTGTGGTTCCGATTGGAGTCAGGAATGCAGTTGAAGCGGCAACGGACACCGTGATCAACAACGCGTGCGGGTCGAGGCCCATCGTGAACGCCACGCTCAGCGCCACAGGCGCGATCAGGATCGTCGTTGCCGTGTTGGACAGCACCTGGCTCAGTATCACGGTGACCAGGTACACGGCAGCGATCAGGACTCGTGGATCAGCGCCGGTTACCAGATCGACCAGCCAGTCGGCGATGAGTTGCGTCCCACCTGTCTTTGCGAGTGCGGTAGCTGTGGGGAACATCGCGGCGATCAAGACGACACTTGACCACGAGACGCCACGGTATGCCTGTCGTGCATTGATGCATCCCGTGGCCAGCATTGCTCCGGCCGCGAGAATCGTTGCCATGACAGCCGGGACGACTCCGGTGACCATCAGCACAACCATGCCGACGAGTATCCCCACGGCGAGCGGCGCCCTCGTCGAGGGTCCGGTCACGGAGTGTTCCGCTGCTTCGGGATGACCGACGACAACGAAATCAGTCCTCTCGTTGCGCAATCGGTGGATGTTGGCCCAGCGACCGCGAACGAGGATCGTATCGCCGGACTTGAGACCAATACGGCTGCCGGTCTCCTCTCCCGGACGTCGCACACCCATGATCTGTACGGATCCCCAACCGAGCCATTCGCCCTCTCTGACCAACTTGCCCCTGAGCTTCGATCGTGGAGTGATCATCAACTCGGCCCATCCGATCTCAGCGGGGAGCCTGGTTTGGTTGAGTTCCATCTCGGTCACGTCCAGGGCCCTGGCCTCACATCCCATTGCCTGCACCATTCGATCGATCGTCCGTGGGATGCCCCGCACGACTAGGACATCGTGCTCTTTCAAGTGCTCTGTAGGGAAGGGGAACCGGGTGCGTGCCCTCGGGTCGGGGAGTTCGTGCCCCATCAGGTTGAGGAGCGGATCCTCGGGGCGATTGCGTACATAGACCGGCACGACGCCGTACCGTCGACCTATGTCGAGGTCGCGGAACGTCTCTCCAAATGCTTCGTGGCCGTCGGGGAACTCGATAGCGAACAAGGCACGGTCCTTGGCAAATGCCTTGATCAGGGCCTCGTACTCTTCCGGTCCCGACGGTGGTTTGTCAGCGTCGGACTGACTCGGCAGCAGCTTCTTCCCCCATGTAACGAGATAGATCGTTGCTGCGATGAGAAGCGGGAGTCCGATCAGCGCGTATTCGAAGTAGGCGAAGGGACGGAGACCCGCATCGGTGAGTGCTTCAGCGACGACGATGTTTGGAGGAGTGCCGGTCAGCGTCAGGAGGCCACCTGAATTGGCGGCGAATGCGACTGGAATGAGCAGTTTTGACGGAGTTGAACCGATCAGCCAGGCTGCTGCCATGATCGCTGGCATCAGCGTCGCGACCGTGCCGGTATTCGAGATGAATGCCGAGAGAATCGCTGTTCCGATGATCGAGACAAGGAGCATTCGGGTGAGCGATGTCCCAGCCCGCTCCACGATCTGGTTCGACGCCCAACTGGTGACGCCTGTCCTGGTGAGCCCTTCGCCAACGATGAAGAGAGCCGCGATCATGATGACCGTCGAGCTGGCGAACCCGGCAAATGTCTCGTCGAGGGTGATCACGCCAAAGAGGAAGAGTGCAACCGCCGAGGACATCGCCACGAAGTCCGGATTGAACCTTCCCCACACGAACATCCCGATGGTGATGCCGAGGATGATGAACGTGATGGTCATGGGCGACATGTGGACAACGTAGTACGAAGTACGTATGACGTGATACGTAAGCGATGCGTGGGTGGGACGCTTCCTCAGTCGTCCTCCCTTCAGGGAGGACACGCGAGCGCAGCGAGCGA
>CBETWC010000337.1:0-2524 GCA_965539925.1 uncultured bacterium | reverse complement strand
GCCCTGTGTTGGCACGGCGGATGTTCGATCATGCGGTCCCAGATCGCGGATCCAGTCTGAAGGGAGGACATGGGCCACCCAGTGGATTCACGGGTTAGCGGATTCCCTGTCTGCAAGACCTCCGAGTCGTACTACGTACCACAGCGAGCGGAGCGAGCTCTCAGCACAGGTCGAACGCATAGCGAGTCCGCTGCCGGTAGATCTCACCCGGCAGAAGAACCGCTGAACCGAATGCAGACTGATTGGGCATGTCTGGCAGTCGCTGAGCCTCAAGACACACTGCCGTATGGGGTGGATCAAGGTAGTTGGCTGTGTATATCTGCAGACCCGGCTGGTCGGTCTCCACCGTCATCGCTCTCCCGGATCGGAGATCCTGCAGCACAGCAACCGGTCCACCCGCAGGTTGATCCAGCACGAAGCAATGGTCGATGCCGCCATCGATTGACAAGTCACCAATCAGACGCTGTTCGACGAAGTCGAATCGTGTCCCGGATACGGGCTCAATGGTGCCAGTCGGTATCGACTTCTCGTCCACAGGCAGATAGCTCTTGGCCAGCACCTGGAGAACGTGATCACCGATCAGCCCGCCGCCCGAAAGGTTCCAATACGCGTGGTTGGTGAGATTGACAATCGTTGGCGCATCCGTCGTTGCCTCGTAATCAATGGTGAGCGAATCCATGCTCAGCGCGTATCTGACACGGACATCCAAGTTCCCTGGGTATCCCTCGTCGCCATCCGGGCTGAAGTGGGAGAACGTGACGACGGCCTCATTCCCGTCCGTGGCGGCTTCCGCCTCCCATACGACCTGGTCGAACCCGAGCCAACCTCCATGGAGATGATTCGGACCGTCGTTCCTCGTGAGTTGAAAAGCATGGCCATCGAGGCTGAACCGTCCCCCTGCAATCCGGTTGGCATATCGCCCGATCGTCGCACCCCGATAGCCGCCTCGACCTTTGGGGTCGTCGTAGCCCGCAAGGGAACCAACCGGACCCGCGACATTTGTTGTGAGACCACTCCGATCCGGGACGCCCACAGAGACGAGCCTCGCCCCGTAGCTCCAGACCTCCGCTGAGAGGTCGCCAACTTCCAACACGACAGCCGTGACGTCTCGAGGACCTTGCGCTTCATGACCCCTCGTCGTGCCGAGGTGACGCTCCGAGACCCTGCTCACCGCCGACACCTAGATACGTTCATCCCAATTGCCATGTACCCCAGCCTACGAGAGCAGCATCGTCGCCGTACCGTGCACCACTGAGTCCGATCGCCGCCGAGTTCGAGGTGGCGTGCGCCGAGGAGTAGCTGCACCTTCTTGGGCATCTCGGATCGGATACCACTGTGGATCACTATCGCAGGGCTTGGAAGTTGCCCTACCTCCGGGGACGGGACCGAATCATCCATTGTTCGGCCTCGACCAAGGGCGTGTACCCGACCTTGCTGTAGATCTGATGTGCGTCGTCAGTGGCGAGAAGCTGCCACTGCAGTTCAGCCACATCGGGATGCTCAACGATCGTCTTCACCATCGCAGTACCGACTCCTGAACCCTGATGGTCTGGTAGCACGAAGACGTCGCACAGGTAGCCGAATGCGGCAAAGTCGGTCACCATGCGGGCGAATCCGACCTGTCGATCGTCGAGGTAGGCACCGATCACCAGCGGACTCATCTCGTTGGCTCGGCGTTGGACTGCCCTCGATCGACCGCGTGCCCAGTACGATTCCTCGCTCAGGTAACGATGCACGACATCGAGATCTACGCGATCCCGATCCGTGCTGACGAGATAGGGACCGTGCTGGTACTCGATCGATTCCACAGAACGGGTCATTCTCCTATGTCCTCGTTCCACAGGCTCGGGTTGTCCGAGATAAAGCCCTCCATCAGATCCACACATTCGGTGTTGTCCGCAATCACGACTTCAACGCCACGCTCCGCGAGGAGATCGTCTGCCCCCATGAACGTGCGGTTCTCGCCGATGACGACACGCGGTATCCCGTACAGCAAGATGGCCCCGGTGCACATGTCACATGGCGATAGAGTTGTATACATCGTTGAAGCTCTGTACACCTGTGCCGAGAGACGACCCGCTGCCTCGAGAGCGTCTGTCTCCCCGTGTCGGATGGGCGATCCAAGCTGGATTCGGCGGTTTCGACCGGCACCGAGCACTACCCCGTCAGCCACGAGGACGGCACCGATCGGTATGCCACCTTCGGAAAGTCCCGAGCGCGCCTGTTGAATCGCCAACTCAAGGAATCGCTGATCGTGTTCGTTCACTTTCGCCTCCAAAGCAACACCGAGTATTCAATCGGAACGGAATACCTACTCACGAACCTCAATCTTCTGATCGCTGGGACGTCGTCTCAATCGTCCCACCTTCAGGTGTCCTGTCGCGCTTGCACGAACAAGGAAGCCTGACTCTGAACGGGCCGCCAACGGGTTCCGCGCTGCTGGTGGGTCAATGAGGGCGGCAGAGATCGTCGAGAGCCTTATCAGCTAGGTGGCTGTATACGACGATCGGACTCCGCACGGGCC
>CBETWC010000336.1:0-2536 GCA_965539925.1 uncultured bacterium | reverse complement strand
GAAGGGGATGCGCCAGCGTGCAAAAGTTGCGGCAGCGCTCGCCACGAACCCTGATGTCCTGATCCTGGATGAACCACTGAACGGTACAGACCCGGTCCAGAGGGCCCACCTCATCGACCTGTTCCAACAACTCGGCGAGAAGGGGCGCACGGTGATCGTGTCGTCCCATGTGCTCGAGGAAGTTGAACGGGTTTCGTCGCGAGTCATCGCGATCGTCGACGGGAGATTGGCTGCTGCTGGATCTGTGGAAGCGATTCGAGCGGCAATGTACGACATCCCGTACTCCGTGCGAATCGACACTGACAAGCCGAGAGAACTCGGTGCAGCGATGTTCACTGCAGGCGTTGTCGACACCGTCGAGGCGAGCGAGACGTGGGTGGACGTGCGTACTGGCGACCTCACCAGGCTCGGTTCGGAAGCACCCAGACTCGCATCGGAACTCGGTGCCAGGCTGGCCGGTTTCCATCCCCAGGATGCGTCACTCGAATCCGTGTTCCGATACCTCGTAGAGCGCCGATGACTCCAATACTCGCCCTGTTCACGGTGTCACTGCGCCAAGCGCTGCCGCGCCGACGCACACTCCTATTGGGCTTACTTGAGCTGTCACCCGCCGCTGTCTATCTCGTCTCCACCACCAGCCGAACCGAGGAGTTCGCACTCCAAGGAGCCGTGCAGGTCGGCGGGAGCATCCTCTTCTCGCTGGTCTTTCCTGTGGTTGCGATAGTGATCGCCGCCGGTGTGCTTGGCTCCGAACGCAGGGATCAGACGCTCAGCTTCATCGCCCTCAGGCCGATCCCGAGATTCGCCATTGCCGGGTCGAAGGTGCTCGCAGCGATCGTTGCGGGATTCGCCGTCAACGCCATCGGCGCCATCGCCCTCGCAGCCAGCCACACTGTCCGATACGGTGATCCACAGCTCTTTGCAGGACTCCTTGTCGGCGCGCTCGTCGCCACCGCTGCCTACGCAGCAATCTTCGTGCCTGTCGGCTTCCTCACCGATCGAGGGGTCATCATCGGGATGGCCTACCTGCTCGTGTTCGAGAACGGCGTGGCATTCGCACTTCCAGGCCTCGCGTCAATGTCACCCTGGCGACTCGGCATCGCAGCATTCGGTGCCCTGACACCCGACGCGGCTACCTACACGACCGAGTTCGTCGGCAACCTCGAACTCAGTGCATCTCGTTCGGTGCTGTCCGCGCTGATATTTGCCATCGCCGGCATCGCCGCAACCACAGTTCTGCTGCGAACGAGGGACCTGGCCTAACCGCCCAGAGCGAACCAAGGGCCGAGGAATACCATTTCGGTTACTGGGAACCCAGGGTTCGCAGGATGGTGCGTTAGCGTGCGGACGTGCAGACGTTCATGAACAAGCTCAGGCGGGGCGACGTAGGGGCAGCAGCCATCCTTGTCTCCGCGGGCATCTTGCTGTCGCGACTGCTCGGGATCATCCGCGACATGATCTTCGCTTCGATGCTGGGCGCAGACGGAGTCACAGACGAGTACGTCGCTGCGTTCAGGATCCCCGACTTCGCGAACTACCTCCTTGCCGGGGGCTTCCTCACGATCACGTTCATCCCGATCTTTGCCAAGTACATGGCCGACGACGATGAAGCCGAAGGATGGGCAGGCTTCACAGCGACCATTCGTTGGCTTGCCATCGGTATCACCACACTGATCCTCATTGCATGGGCCGCGACGCCCTCACTGATCGCCTGGCTGTATCCGGACTTCACCCCGGATCAGGTTGCGTCCACGATCCACCTGACGCGGATCGTGCTCCCAGCACAATTCGCTTTCGTGGTCGGTGCGATGTTCTCTGCCGTGCAGTACGCAAAGGGCATCTTCACGATCCCGACACTGGCGCCGATCGTCTACAACCTCGGCATCATTGCCGGCGGTGTTGCGTGGGCAGTAACGACAGGTGAGGCAGACCCAGCCGGGTTCATCTGGGGTGCGCTTGTCGGCGCGTTCGTCGGAAACTTCGCCATCCAGGTGTGGGGAGCGAAACGTGCTGGCATGAAGCTGCCGCTCTCAGCCCCGTGGAAGCATCCCGCCGTCATCGCCTACGTCGTCATCGCCATTCCGCTGATGCTCGGCCAGTCCGTTGTCGCCTTCGACGAACTCTTCATGTCCGTATTCGGAGCAAGGGTCGGAGAGGGCGCCCAGACGCACCTCCAGTTCGCACGACGCACGATGTTCGTACCCATTGGTGTGATCGCACAGGCTGCTGCGGTTGCTGCGTATCCGACCTTGGCACGACTATTCGCTGAGGGAAACCGACCCAAGATGCTTGCGACGGTGGACAAGGCCATGAAGTACGTCCTTGTCCTGTCGATCGGTGCTGCGGGCATCGTCGCAGCAATGTCAGTCCCCGCGATACGGGTCCTGTTCGAGCGGGGTTCATTCACGTCAGAGGACACGGAGGCGGCTGCGGCAGCACTGTTCATGTACGCCTTCGGTATCCCCGTGTGGGGCGCGCTCCAGATCATCACGAGGGCGTTCTATGCCAAGAAGGAGATGTGGACACCTGTCATTGT
>CBETWC010000335.1:0-2547 GCA_965539925.1 uncultured bacterium | reverse complement strand
CGATGTGACGTTCGTGGTTGAGAGATCAATGGACGACGCGACAGATGAGCTCGAGAAGCAGACCATCAGCATCCAGCTCGGCCCACACGTTGACGATCCCACACGACCAATGGTTGGTGTCCTCCTCGGTAACAACGAACCCATCGTCGAGTTTCCTGTTGTCGTTGACTTCGATTCCCAGAACATCGGGGGACCGTCAGCAGGCCTGATGTTCACGCTTCAGATCATGGATCAGCTGACCGACGATGAGATCACCAAGGGTCATCGAATCGCGGGGACTGGCACGATCCGCAGGGACGGCACGGTCGGCCCCATCGGCGGCATCCGTCAGAAGATATTCGGAGCAATCGAAGCCGGAGCAATAGCTGTCCTCGTACCTGCCGCCAACTTCGACGATGCCGTTGAGGCTGCAGGCGACGAGATAGAACTCGTGAGGGTCGAGACCATCGACGATGCCCTTGCGTTCTTGGATTCGCTCTGAGCTCGCTGCGCTCGCAGACCACTCGCTCCGCTCGCTGTAAGAGTCAAGACCGCATCGCTTCGCTCGCTGAAAGAGCCAAGATTCCGGTCTTGAATCTTGATTCTTGATTCTTGTTTCTCTCCACAATCCGCCGTCTCGGGCGGCTGCTCCGGTACGCTGCCGCGTATGGCCGATGATGTGACTCCCAGTGAGGTCAGGGCGCGCCGGTTCGAGATAACGCGCCGCGGATATGACCGCTCCCAAGTGGATGCCTACCTCCAATCCCTTGCGGAAGAGATAGAGCGTCTGAGGAGCAGGTTCGAGGACCGCAAGACAAAGGAACTCAAGGTCGGTCTCGATGATCCTGAGGCTCTTGCGCTCGAGCTTGGCACCATTGGCGGGGAGATCGCAACGATCCTTGAAGCCGCGCGCGCCGCAGCCGATGGGATGCGCCGACGTGCCGCAGAGGACGTCGATGAATGGCGGACCACGACAGAGCGCGAGACGAGCACCCTTGCAGCCGATGCCTCAGAGCAGTCCCAATCGATGAGAGCTGCAGCATGGAACGAGGGAACGTCCATGCTCTCGTCTTCGTTGGCCGAGGCCAAGGCTCTGGTTGAATCAGCCAGGGAGGATGCTCTCTTCATCCGGGCCGAGGCTGAGCGTGAAGCGATCCGATTGACAGGTGATGCTAGACGCGACCGTGACGAACTGATCCGAGGCGCCCGCCTCGAGTCCGAGGAGCTGATACAAGGCGCGCGGAATGAGAGCGACGGCATGCTCGCCGCAGCGAACCAGCAGGCAGAGCAGGCCCAGGAGAGGGCCAGGGCCCTTGAGGATCGCCGGTCCGAGCTGCTTGCGGAGCTTGAGTCGACGCGGGCATCTATCAGCCACCTCGAAGAAGAGATCGATTCGAGGCGCCAGGAACTCGAGACGCCGGAGCCGGTTGAAGAACCCGCATCAGACCCACGGACACATCACACAACCGATGGCGGGTCGGTACGGATCGTTGCACCGTCCAAGTCCGTGAAGCTCAAGCCTGTCGACGCTGAGGACCTCGTCGCCGACGTTGTCGCTCTTCGAGCGGGAGCCGCTGCTCAGCCGCCGGCTACCGCCGCTGAGCCCGAGCCTGTCGAACCGGAAACCGTCACCGTCATTGCGCCTCCACCGGTGGAGAAGAAGAGAGACGAAAGACAAAAGACAAAAGACGAAAGACAGAAGACAAAAGAAGAGGCGGAACCTGAGCCAGAACCTGAGTCTGTTGCTGAGCCTGAACCTGAGCCGGGTCCGGACGAGATCGGATCGTTGTTCGCCAGCCTGCGGGACCAACAGACTCCAGATGCCAGAGAGCAGATACCAGATACCAGAAGCCAGAAGCCAGACGAGGAACCGGCATCGGTAGAGCCGGAAGTTGCTGAAGAGCCGATGGCTGCTGAAGGGCCGGAAGTTGCTGAAGACGAGGAGACTTCCAACGCGGAACTCATCCCGCTTCAGAATGCGGCTCTCAAGGACATCAAGCGGGCGCTTGTCGACATCCAGAACGATGCCCTGGAGAATCTGCGGACCGACACCGCTTGGGAGCCCACGAAGACCTTCACGAACAGGTTCAAGGCCCCTTTCGGCGAATTGGCGAAGGCGATCACCGGATCCAAGGATGACCAGGGTGCCAGCAAGGAGTTCTCGGCAGATCTCCACGAAGCCGTATCGGGAGCCTTGACCAAGGCAAGAGAATCCGGTGCAGGCGACCGCCAAGTGGCCTCATCCGTATCCCGCGTCTTCCGCATGTGGCGAGCCGACGAATCTGAACGACGAGTAATCGATGCAGCGCAGTCGCTGCATCAGAGCACTCGCTGAAGCTCGCTCCCAGACACCAGACCGCTCACTCCGTTCACTTCCAGATCGCTCTCTGCGTTCGCTGCCAGTCACCAGATTCTCCCGCTGGCCGCAAGCCAGCCCTCTTGCGCTGACCGCAGGTCAGCTCTCCTCCGCTGGCCTCCGGTCAGCTCTCCTCCGCTCGTCCTGGCGAGCTTCTTCCCACCTGTCCCCATGACGTCTCGCGCCCGATAAGCTTCCCCTCGTGATCAACC
>CBETWC010000334.1:0-2550 GCA_965539925.1 uncultured bacterium | reverse complement strand
GTCATCGGTGTGGCTCCAGCACTCAGTTCATGCGCAGGCTGCGGTACGGAAGATGACCTCCGTCGATTCAGCTTCGCAGCGGGAGGTTCGCTGTGTGAGAACTGCCGGACTCCCGGCGCCTACGCGCTGCGCGAGGGGTTGGTCCCCTATATGGCTGCAGTAGCGGCCGCTGACTTCCACATGCTGCCCGACGCAGACGAATCGATGTCTCGCGAAGCCTTGGGGGTTACGAAGCGTTTCATGGAATACCATCTCGAAAGACAACTCGAAAGCTTGGTGATGCTCAATGGCTGACAAGATCACCGTCGACGTCGATCGTGAGGCGATTCCCATTCACGTCGGAATCATCATGGACGGAAATGGTCGATGGGCGAACGCGCGAGGTCTGCACCGCACGCAGGGCCATGCCAATGGTGAGCCTGCGCTGTTCGACGTTGTCCATGGTGCCCTCGAGCTGGGCATCGAATGGTTGACCGTCTACACGTTCTCGACGGAGAACTGGAACCGTGACAACGACGAGGTCTCGTTCTTGATGCAGTTCAATGTCGATCTGCTCGAAAGGCGGCGCGACGAGCTCAACGATCTTGGCGTGCGCGTACTCTTCATGGGAAACGTCGCCGATGAGCGTGTGCCCCAGATATTGCGAGACCGGATCCGGTCTGCAGAGGAACTGACTGCTGACAACACAACAATGACGATGGTGTTCGCCTTCAACTACGGGGGGCGCGTCGAGATCGTCGACGCGATCAAACGTGTTGCCGCGGATCTGCTGGCGGGGGAGTTGCGGCCGAACGAGATCGATGAACAGTCCGTCAACGACCACATGTACATCCCCGACATGCCGGACCCTGAGCTCATCATCCGTACGAGCGGGGAACAACGGACTTCGAACTTCCTGCTGTGGGAAGCGGCGTACAGCGAGTACGTGTTCACTCCCGTGCTCTGGCCCGATTTCGACAGGAACGAACTTGCACGGTGCATCGCCGAATTCCAGGACAGGGACCGCCGTTTCGGTGGGGCGGTCGATGACTCGTTCACCGAACCCGCCGGGTAGCATCCGGTCACCTACGGAGCTCGCGACAAGAGCCCTCGACACCAGGAAACAGTGATGCCAGCCGATTTCGACACGATCGTCAATCTCGCGAAGAAGCGCGGGTTCGTCTTCCAATCGTCCGAGATCTACGGAGGACTCCGTTCTGCCTACGACTACGGGCCGCTCGGCACCGAACTGCTGCGCAATGTCAAGGAACAGTGGTGGCGATCCATGGTTCGCATGCGTGATGACGTCGTAGGCCTTGACTCAGCGATTCTTCAGTCCCCAGAGGTCTGGGTTGCATCGGGTCACGTTGCGTCGTTCTCCGATCCGCTCGTCGAGTGTCGCGAGTGCAATGCCAGGCATCGTGTCGACAAGCTCAAGGATCCGAACAAGTGCCCGACCTGTGGGAATTCCGACAGCTTCACGGAGCCGAAAGAGTTCAATCTCATGTTCAAGACGCACATGGGACCGGTCGAGAGCGAAGAGAACAAGGTGTACCTGCGCCCCGAGACGGCCCAGGGGATCTTCACGAACTTCGAGAACGTCCGCCGCACGGCTCGCATGAAACTGCCGTTCGGTATTGCACAGATCGGGAAGTCGTTCCGCAACGAGATCACGCCTGGTCAGTTCGTGTTCCGCACACGTGAGTTCGAGCAGATGGAGATGCAGTACTTCTGTTTCCCTGATGACGCGACCGGATTCTTCGAGGAATGGATCGGACACCGAGATGCCTGGTACGCAGACCTCGGCATGTCCTCGGACAACCTCCGCCATGAGCCGCACGGACCGGATGAATTGGCGCACTACGCAGCAGCCGCAATCGATGTCGAGTACCGATTCCCGTGGGGTTGGGACGAACTCGAGGGCATCCACAATCGGACAGATTTCGATCTCAAGGCGCACATGGATCACTCCGGCGAGGATCTCACGTACTTCGATCAGGAAAGCAACGAGCGTTTCGTCCCATATGTGGTTGAGACAGCTGCTGGTGCCACTCGCACGATGTTTGCGTTCCTCATCGATGCCTACACAGAGGAGGAGGTCAACGGTGAGAGCCGTGTCGTCCTGAAGCTCGACTCGCGCCTCGCTCCCGTGAAGGTGGCCATCCTGCCGTTGTCGAAGAAGCCTGATCTCGTCGAGACGACGCAGAAGGTTGCAGGCATGCTGCGCGACAAGTGGCAGATCGAGGTGGATATCACCCAGTCGATCGGTCGTCGATACCGCAGACAGGATGAGATCGGGACGCCGTATTGCGTGACGGTCGACTTCGACTCACTCGAAGACGACCAGGTAACCGTCCGTGACCGAGACACGATGGCCCAGGACCGCATCCCCATCGAGAACCTTCGGGCCTACCTCACAGATCGACTCCCGAACTGAGGGCGATGAGCGTTCATCGTTGAGCGTCATGCGTACGGACGATCAACGCCAAACGCTCAACGCTATACCGGCGGGACCCGGCCCTCGAAGTACGTTGAGAGGACCACGAGTGTACGACTCCGGCCCGGGGCGTA
>CBETWC010000333.1:0-2588 GCA_965539925.1 uncultured bacterium | reverse complement strand
CTCGCCGCAGTACTCGCAACGATGATCCATCTCGTGTCCCTGTCGATGGACGAGTACATCGAATTCGGTTGGGCCGACATCCTCATTCCGGGATTCACCGAGTGGAGGCCGCTCGCAGCGGCTCTTGGCGGCGTCGCGTTCTGGTCATTGCTCGTTGTCGCGTTGAGCTTCTACGTCAAGAAGTGGATCGGACAGAATGCGTGGAGATCGATCCACTACCTGTCGTTCGGAACGTTCCTCGCCGCCGTGTTGCATGGTGTGTTCTCCGGCACGGACACCGCCAATCCATGGGTTGCAGGCCTGTACGTTGGCTCCACGCTCCTCGTCGTGCTGCTCACGGCGATCCGGATCGTTTCCTCGCGAGAGCCGAGACGACGATCCGCGTCGGCACGTCCGGTCCCAGTCGCCAACAGCGATAGAAGCTAGCCACGACGCGGAGGAAGGGCGTGCCAAAGGAGGCAGGTCACGCCCTTCCAACACATGTATGGGGTGTTATCCGTTGTTGTGGCCACCCGGTCCGTGAGGGCCGGTGCCCATGGGTTCGCCGTCCTGGGTGCAGTCACCGGTTCCGTCACCGAGCATCGGCGCGTCCGGGTTGCCCCTCTGAGCATCTTGATTGCCCATGGGTGCATCTGCGTTCCCAACGCCCATCGCGTCGTTGCGGTGCAGACGCTGCTGGACCGGATCGAAGTCCTCGGGCGGACCTGTTTCGATGTGCACCTGCAGCCGCTGACGAACCATCTCCTGGTCCTGGGACTGTGCCTGGTCCTGCATCTGTGCTGCATCAGCAGCGTCGGTGTCAGGAGTGACAGCGAAGGCTGCCATCGGCAGCGACACGGCAAGGGCCGCCCCGCTGATGATGACCATGGATCTCTTCCACATTGTGTGTTCCTTTCGATTGCTGGTACATAGCCAACCAAACGAACATCAAGACGTGGCAGGCATCCCGATGAAGCTTCGATGAAGCCCGCTCGTCCTCACATCGAAAGATGCGACGCGAGCGTGGTCGATACGAGCCTCTCGACGTAACTGTCCGTGAGATCGTCGTGATACATCAGGCGTCTGAGATAGAGGGGCCCGATCAGCCGATCTGCAAGCAGATCAACATCGGTCTCTGGGGACAACTCGCCCTGCTCGATTCCGGCCGTAATCACACCCTTGAGCATTCGCGGTCCGAACTGTGTCATCCGTTCCAGCGCGTTGAATACTTCCTCGTCCCATTCGGCAAGGCCGATCATCGCGCTGAGCGTCTGACCTCCTGCCCCCTTGAGCGATGCTGCGAACGATCCGAGGATGCCGGCGATCCTCTGTTCGATCGGGGAGTCGGTCGATGGCGGTTCGAGATGCAAGCCTGCGCCGCGACGCAACAGTTCGACGAGAATGTCAGCACGGGTCGGCCAGTGGCGGTACACGGTCGTTCTTGCAACACCGGCCTTCTCAGCCACGTGGAGATGTGTCACCGCTTCGGGACCGACCTTGGCGAGTAGGCCAGCCGCGGCGTCCAGCATCAGCTCGTGGGTGCGCCGCACCTGTGGATTGTCGCTCTTGTCAGGTTCCACCGTGCGCTACCTCCACGTATATACTACAGTCTGTTGCATCTGCATCATGTTGTAGTATAGAGGAGTCCCCATGCTTGTTCGAATCGGTCATTTCGCTTCATCTCACCCGTGGCGGTACATCGCTGCCTGGCTGGCGACGGTGGCCATACTCGCCGGTGCCGTGATCACCATCGGTCCAGCCTTCACATCCAACATCACCGCACCCGCTTCCGAGAGCAGCGCGGGACTCGAGATTCTCACAGCTGAGTTCCCGAGTGCTGGAGGAGATTCAGGCACGATCGTATTCAAGGCGGAACAGGGTGTGACGGACCCTGAGGTGCAGTCGTCCATGACCACACTCTTCGCTGCGACAAAGGACATCGAAGGCGTTATCAACGTCCTCAGCCCGTACTCACCGCTGGGGGCGAGCCAGATCTCGACCACTGGAGACAGCGCAGGGAATGTGGCGTTTGCGCAACTCGTTCTCGAGGCTGGCACGACCACAGATGATGGAGCGAGAATTGGGGCGGAGATCGCTGCCCTCTCCCCGGACATCGCCGGACTCGAGATCGCCCTGGGCGGAGACATGTTCCGTCACCGTGAACCACCGAGTTCGGAAATGCTCGGACTCGCGTTTGCGATCTTCATCCTGATCCTGTCGTTCGGGTCGGTGCTTGCAATGGGTCTCCCGATCGCGACGGCCCTCGCAGGCGTCGGCACAGGAGTTCTTGCCACCGCGCTGCTGAGCAATCTCATCGAGATGCCTGACTTCGCAGCGACCATCGGGATCATGATCGGTCTCGGTGTTGGCATCGACTATGCACTGTTCATCGTGACCAGATACCAGGAGCATCTCAAAGCAGGCGAACCTGTTGCGGATTCGCTGGCCGCTGCCCTTGACACGGCCGGGCGTGCGGTCCTCTTCGCAGGTGTCACGGTTGTGGTGTCACTGCTCGGAATGCTGCTCATGGGCATCACCTTCGTAACAGGGCTTGCGATCGCCGCGGCCACAACGGTGCTGCTCACGATGGTCGCTTCGGTGACGCTGCT
>CBETWC010000332.1:0-2588 GCA_965539925.1 uncultured bacterium | reverse complement strand
CAAGCGCGCGTTGAGATCGGAAGCCTTGCATCAACCTTCTTCTCGGTCCCCGGGGCAACCGCCCAGGGGAGGCTCCGCAAGGAGTTACCCGGCTGGGTGGAACGGATTCATGAGGAGGACATCGACGTCATGCTCCTCGTCCCTGTCTGACCGGTGTGCCACGTGTCGGTCGGACACGTTGCGAGAGCAATCGAGGAGTCGGGGATACCGACGGTCACGATCATGGTCAAGTCGTTTTCGCACCGGGCGCAGGAGATGAAGGTCCCCAGGACAGTGGTCGTGAAGCACCCAATGGGGAGGCCACTCGGTGCGGCAGGCGATGCACAGCGTCATCACGCGGTGATCGCTGCGGCATTCGATCTGCTGGAGACAGCATCGACGAACAACTCGATCATCGAAGTCTCTGACACGTGTCGCCCGAAACCTCGCATCTAGAGTCGCTACTCGGCGGTTCGCACCGCCCGCGTCGCGATGTAGGCGCCCAACAACACCACACCCACACCAACGATCGCGACGGGTTGGATCACTTCGTCCCTGAACACGACACCGAGAACGATGGCGATGACGGGGATCAGGTAGGTGGTCGTGGCCATGCGGGGACCGCCGACGCGCCCCGCGAGCGTCGCGCTCAGGGCTCGAACGATTCCCGTCCCGATGACACCGAGAACGACGACAGCGATCAACGCTGACATCTCGAATTCGGAGTCATCGATTCCGGCGATACCGATCGGTGCGAGCAGCACACTCGAGATGATCAGCGCCCACAACGTGATGGCGACGCCACCGTATCGCTGCTGGAGCGGGACGAGCAGGTTCGATGAGAACGCGTACCCAACCGTTGCGATGAGGACGAGCACCACGCCGATCGGTGCCGCGTTGGCTCCCCTGAGTGATGGCACGGTCATCATCACAATGCCCGCGAATCCGAGCGAAATACCGATCGACTGATTCCGGCCGGGAAGCTGGCGGAGAAACAGGCTGGCCACTACCAGGCTGAGCAGGGGTGTCCCGCTCGTCACCATGCCGGCAACTGCTGAGTCGAGTTCTGTCTCTGCGGTAGCGAAGAGGAGGGCAGGTGCTGCGTTTCCCGCGATTGCTATGGCAACGATGCGCGGCCAGTCCTCCCTGTGGATGCGGCGACGGGCCTGTGGGAACGCGGCCAGAGCTGCAGCGCCGAGCGCGACCCGTGCGAACGCCACGACTCCCGGCGAGAAGTGATCGACGCCGAGCGCTATCCAGAGGAACGCCGAACCCCAGATGAGTCCAATGCCGAGCGTGAGACCCCACTCGGACGGCCCGTATGCAGCCGGACGCGAACCGACGTTGGTGAGAGGTGAAGCCATGCGCCTGCTCGTGATGGGTCCACTGACCCTATCGCAGCCGTGGCGCGGAGTTGGCGCTCGGTATAGCGGAATCCTTCGATGCAGATCTGCGTTGTGCCAGCGTGCGGTACCTCACCCTCATCCTCGTCTTCGCCTCCGCGTGCGCTGCCACGTCTCGCGCCGAGGATGTTGCCACTCCCAGCGAAGTGGTCACGATCTCGATGTCGTTGTACGTCGTCGATGAAGCCGGAGCGGACTCGAATTCGACCCACTCGTCCCAACGCACCGTTGCCGATGTCGAGGACATCGCCGATCGGATGCAGGACATCTGGGATCAGGCAGGAATCCAGCTCGAAATCACCACAGTGACCCGAATCGAAGCACCCGCTGATGTGCTCGCGGCTCTCAACCGCGGCGACACGTCACCGTTCCTGAACGCGGCCGTGAGCGGAGCGTTCGCCGTGCCAGGGACATCGACCATCAACGGGTTCTACGTCTCAGGCATCGGTGGGCCGAACGGGATCGCCCCATTCAGCACTCGCGTCTTCTTCGTGACGGACGAACCCTCGGTGCATGATGAACGAGTCTCCAGCCACGAGCTGGGACACATCCTCGGCCTGCACCACGACGTTGAGAACTCCGGTCGGCTCATGTTCTCCGGGACGAACGGGATGGCTCTCACGGAAGCTGAGATTGCTGCCGCCAGATATGCCGCACAGGGGATCACAGATGGCCTCCGCTAGAACCATCCTCGTGTCGACTCTTCTGCTGGTTGCTGCGGCCTGCACCAGCGCGTCACCACCAACGCCACCGGGTTCGGACGCAACAGAATCCTACCGGATTCCGAACCACGGTGGAAGCCGCGAGGGTCATACGCCTACCGATTTCGCCGGGACCGGCACCGGCCTGTTCGTGGGTGACAACCTGAACCCCGGATTCCCGGAAGGGGTCGGGGTGCAGACCTATCTGACATTCGAAATCCCCTCTGGGGTCAGCACCAGCCGGGCCGTGATCCGCACCGATGCCCTTCATGTTGCGGGAACTCCGTTCGATGACCTCGGGCACCTCCTCATCGAGCCTGTCCAGTACTCGGCCTTCGGGCCGCAACTCTTTGACGCGTCGACCAACGGTCCTTCGTCGACATGCATCTTGATTGATGCGACACACCTCGAATGCGACGTCACCGCGAGTGTGCAGGATGCGCTGCGGAGCGGCAGTGACACGGCACAATTCCGGCTCCGTTTTGAACACCGAGCGGACAATGAC
>CBETWC010000331.1:0-2589 GCA_965539925.1 uncultured bacterium | reverse complement strand
CGATGACGACGGGGTCATCGACGACCTTGTGGGATCCGTCGCAAATGCCTCAGCACATGAGCCGGAAGTCGACGTGTTCTTCGACGGATTCACGGATCACGATCGGGGCTATTACCCGCGTCACGGATTGATCGATCGTGCATTCAATCCACGACAAGCGTTCTATCGGCTGATCGCCGAATCTGCCTCGGCCACATGAACAGAGGGAACTCCGGCAGGGTCGTCCAGAACTGGTGAAGATTACGTAGTAGATGTCTTACCATTTGGGCGTGACTTCCAGATTCGGCATCCGCTCGTCCGAAATCGTTGGACCAGACATCGTCCAACTGGTTGTAGAGGCACCAAGAATCGCTGCTCACGCGCGTGCCGGTCAATTTGTGATCGTTCGGGCAAACGAGGTCGGGGAGCGTATCCCTCTCACGATCTGTGAGACCGACACCGACGACGGGACCATCACCCTCGTTGTCCAGGCGGTGGGCGCAACCACTGCTCAGATCAATGCGAAGGCCGCCGGAGACCGGCTTGAGGATGTGCTCGGTCCTCTCGGCACATCCACCGAGATCGAAGGCTTCGGCACGTGTGTCGTCGTCGCCGGTGGAGTCGGCACCGCCATCGTCCTACCCGTAGCGAAGGCCCTCTCGGAGGCTGGAAACACAGTCGTTGCCATCGTTGGTGCACGTGACAAGGATCACTTGATCCTGATCGATGAGATGCAATCGGCTACCGACGAGGTCGTCATCACAACCGACGACGGGTCGGCGGGACTCCACGGATTCGTCACGAATGCCCTTGCCACGTTGATCTCCGAGCGCGCCATCGATTACGTCTTCACTGCCGGACCGATTCCGATGATGAGCGCTGTGGCAGAGACCACCAGGGAAATGGGTATCCCCACCGTTGCGAGCCTCAACCCGCTCATGGTCGACGGCACCGGAATGTGCGGTGGTTGCAGGGTGACAGTCGGCAAGAAGTCGATGTTCGCATGCATAGACGGACCCGAGTTCGATGCACACGAGGTCGACTTCCAGGCGTTGAGCAGAAGGAACACGGCATATCTCGATTTCGAGGCATGCCGGCTCGGCGAAACAAAGGAATCGCTGGATGCCTGAACTCACCAAACGCGAGCGCATGAAGATGGATCGTGTCGACATGCCAGCATGCGATGCACAGATTCGTGCATCCAATTTCGGCGAGGTGAACCTCGGCTACACCAAGGAAATGGCTGTTCTGGAGGCCTCGAGGTGCCTTGAGTGCAAGAATCCGACATGCGTGGCCGGATGCCCTGTAGGTATCCAGGTCGATGACTTCATCATGCAACTCGCCGCTGGAGACATCGCCGGAGCAGCAGCGACCATCAAGACGGACAACCTGTTCCCGGCGATCTGTGGTCGTGTGTGCCCACAGGAGAGCCAGTGCGAGGGCGCGTGCGTTCTCGACAAGAAGGACCGCGCCATCGCCATCGGTCATCTCGAACGCTTCGTCGCAGACTACGAGCGAGAGCGAATGCTCACAGAACCGGCTCCCCTCCCAACGCCCACCGGAGCCAGGGTTGCGGTCATCGGCTCAGGACCAGCCGGACTCGCCTGTGCCGGCGACCTGGCCCAAGCGGGGCACGACGTGACCGTATTCGAGGCCCTCCACGAGCTCGGCGGGGTGCTCGTCTACGGCATCCCGGAGTTCAGGCTCCCGAAGGACATCGTCAGAGCAGAGATCAGCAGCCTTGAGGACAGGGGCGTCACCTTCGAGACCGATGTACTCATCGGCTCCGGCACGACACTCGACGAACTCATGCAGGAGGAAGGATTCGACGCTGTATTCGTCGGTACCGGAGCCGGCCTGCCTCGTTTCCCCGGCATTGAGGGCGAAGAACTGATCGGTGTCTACTCCGCAAACGAATTCCTCACGAGGGTGAACCTCATGAAGGCGCACGAGCAGGACAGCCAGACCCCCGTATACGACCTCAAGGGTCACCCCGTTGTCGTGATCGGTGGAGGAAACACCGCCGTCGACGGTGCAAGGACAGCGCTCAGGCTTGGAGCCAGCTCGGTCAGGATGCTCTATCGCCGATCGGCAGAGGAGATGCCTGCTCGTGATGAGGAGATCGAGCACGCCATCGAGGAGGGTGTTGAGATCCGATATCTCGTAGCGCCCACGTCCTTCAATGGTGATGAGGGATGGCTGCGCACCGTCACGATCCAAGAGATGGAGCTCGGCGAACCGGACGAGAACGGCAGGGCACGCCCTGAACCCATCGAAGGGGCCTACGAGACTGTTGACGCCGATGTCGTGATCGTCGCGATCGGGAACGCACCCAACCCTGTCATCTCACGCTCAACCCCCGACCTCGAGACCACCCGCTGGGGCACAATTGCTGCAGACGAGGAGACCGGCCAGACGTCCATGACCGGCGTGTTCGCAGGCGGAGACATCACCACCGGCGGAGCAACCGTCATCCTCGCCCTCGCCGCCGGCCGCAAAGCCGCAGCAGCGATAGATGAGTACCTGGCAGTGACAGGCAAGAGGTAAGAGGCCCGAGAGCCTCTGCCTCAGTCTGCGAGGTCGCATGGAGCCATCTTCCTCGTCCTCCCT
>CBETWC010000330.1:0-2599 GCA_965539925.1 uncultured bacterium | reverse complement strand
AAGTCCGACATCGTGCGTCGTGACACATCGGTCGTGGTCGAGGGCTACACGGATGTCATTGCAATGCACCTTGCAGACATGCCCATTGCGGTGGCTACGTGTGGCACGGCACTCGGCGAAGATCACCTCGACCTTCTGAGGCGCTTCTCAGAGCGCGTCGTTCTCGCGTTCGACGCGGACGAGGCAGGTGTGGGAGCGGCGCTCAGGGGATTCGAGCGTTCTGTCCCCGGCGATCTCGACCTGCGTGTTGCGTTGCTGCCCGAGGGGAAGGACCCTGCAGATGTTGTGTCCGATGGCGAGATCGAGTCCCTCACGACTGCCATTGCGGAATCCGTGCCGCTGCTGCAGGTACGCATCGACGCTGAACTCGGGAAGTTCGACCTCGACGAACCAGAGGCGCGTGCCAAGGCAGTGAAAGCTGCAGCCGCGGCTATTGCCCTCCATCCGGATGCCATCACGAGACACGAGTATGCCACCGGTGTCTCGCGAATGACGGGTGTCGAATCGAGATTCGTCGAGCAGGCGATCTCTGAGGCACGGCGGCGGTCGAGTTCGTCGCGTGGCGAGTCTGCACCGGGGCCTGACTCCTCTGAACCGATCCAGCACACCGCTTCGTACAAGACCGAGCGTGAGCTGCTCCGGACCATGCTTGCGAACGACGAGCGACTCGCAGGACTGGAGATCACCGAAGCGCTGTTCTCAGATCCCGAAACGTCAGCTGCGTTTCCCACGGTGCACGCACTCCTTGAAGGGCTGGCACCGGGTGCCACACCGGACCTTGGTGCAGCCATTGGGTCAGATGAGTCGACGCAGGCCGAGGTGCTGCGCCGATTGGCCCTTGATGTTCGTCCGGTCGGAGATCCCGCGGAGCTTGTCGACAAGTTGGAGGTATTCCGAATCGACGAAGAGATCGGACGAATTACCAGAACTCTCCAGACCGTCGATCAGAGCGCCGATGAACATGGGTATTCAGAGTTGCTCACGCGTTTGGTAGCGTTGGAGCAGGAGAAGCGGATGAAGAGAGCCATCGAATGAGTGATGTAGTCGCCGAAGTCATCGAGCTTCTGTGTGATCGCTGTCGTCAACGCGGCTTCATCATGATTGGTGAGATCCAGCAGGAGCTCGAGGATGCCAAGGCCCCGGCTGACTCGTTCGAACGCGTTACGCAGAGGCTCATGGAAGCTGGCATGGATGTCAGGGAGGAGTCAGAGGACGCCCTGTCGGACACCGCAATGAGCAGTGACGAGCTTGTGCACGTCTCTGATCCTGTGCGGATGTACCTCCAGGAGATCGGCCGATACCCCCTCTTGACCACGCAGCAGGAGGTCGAGCTCTCGATGCAGGTCGAGGCCGGCGTCAAGGCAGAGGAACGACTCGACTCCGAGGCTGTGCGCACACCTGCTGAGCGCATCATCCTCGAAAGACAAGCGCGGCTCGCTGACCGCGCCCGCAAGCGGCTTGTCGAATCGAACCTGCGGCTTGTTGTATCGATCGCCAAGAAATATGTCGGGCGGGGGATGGGACTCCTCGACCTCATCCAGGAGGGCAACCTCGGTCTGATACGCGCTGTCGAGAAATTCGACTACCGCAAGGGTTTCAAGTTTTCGACATACGCGACCTGGTGGATCCGCCAGGCTGTGACTCGGGCGTTAGCTGATCAGGCACGCACCATCAGGGTGCCTGTGCACATGGTCGAGACGATCAACAAGCTCGCAATGGTGCAGCGAATACTGCATCAGGATCTCGGTCGGGAGCCGACGATCGCGGAGATCGCGGCGGAGCTCGACATAGAGTCGAGCAAGGTCACAGAGCTGCGTCGGATCGCTCTCGATCCGCTGTCGTTGGAGACTCCGATTGGCGATCAGGACGATGCGACCATCGGTGACATCGTGCCGGACCTCGGTGCAGACGTTCCTGTTGAGGAGGCGGCCTTCAAACTGCTGCAGGAGTATCTATCCCTTGCACTCGAAGCATTGAACGATCGTGAGCGTGAAGTGCTTGTCATGCGTTTCGGTCTCGACGATGGAAGGGTTCGAACGCTCGAAGAGGTCGGAAACTACTTCGAGGTGACCCGAGAACGGATCAGGCAGATCGAGAACAAGGCGCTCGCAAAACTCAGACAGCCTGCCCGCGCCAAACAGCTCGACGGCTATCTCGAGAACGGCTGATCAGCGAGCAGCTTTGGCTCTCACTGCTTCTGCGGCCGAGACCATCCCTCTGCCGGCAGCAGCGCGGGTCCCACGGGTTGACCGTTCGGCGAGTTCAGTTGCCTCACGTACCTGCTCGTTGGATTGAAAGTTGTTGAACGCCGCGACGATCTGTTCGTAGCGCTCTCTACCTGCTCTGGCCCCAGCGAGGAACCCGATGGCGAGGCCAATGATGAGGCCGAGTCGGAACTTCATGGAGCGATTCTGCCACACCGGGAACCCCTACCTCGGGTAGGGGAGTTGACTCGGAGCGCTGGTATCCTCTGCGCCGTTCACCAGTGTGTTGAACACCTTCCGGGGTAGCTCAGTTGGCAGAGCAGCGGACTGTTAATCCGTTTGTCGTGGGTTCAAGTCCCACCCCCGGAGCCTCTAGAAACCCTTATGTAGTAGGG
>CBETWC010000329.1:0-2604 GCA_965539925.1 uncultured bacterium | reverse complement strand
GTGCGCCACGATCCACCGGGCGGGGGCAATTGCCCTGTTTTACCCCGTGGCCGGCGGGGTGGGGGGCGAATACCCCCCCCACCCCCGACGATGCCCCTGTGACTACGGCCCAGGGGCCGTACTTGGATGCAAGTGTGCTCATGTGCTCTCCGTTTCAGGCCGTGCTGACGGCGTCGACGGGAACCCTTGTTTCTCGGTCGATGAGCGTGCCCGACTCGATGTGCTTCTTGGTTCCGGCCAGGAAGATCTTCCACTCCTTGCTGAGTTGCTTTCGCAGGGCAAGCGCTTCAAAGATGCTCCCGATGGGACCGTATTTGAGCGTGTAGTGGAGTGATCCGGTCAACCGTGTGCCTGTGTCATCCTCCTCCACGAGGAACGATCCGCCTGATGTCTTGATCATGGGGAGACGTGACGACTCGTAGATGTCGATGCGGAAACTCTCTCCCTCTGTCCATTCGACGATCCGTTCGTCAACGGTCGAGCCGTAGAGGGCAAGATCGCAGTGACGCGTGGCACCCACGCCGTGCGTGGTCTCCGATGTGAGGTAGGACTTCTTGATTCCCGGACTGAGATTCGACACGTTGCCGAAGTCGGCGATCTTTTGCCACACGACGTCCTTTGGGGCATCGATGTGGATGTGGTAGGTCAGGACCTTCTCGGTCATTGGATCTTCCCTCCGTTGATCCGCACTCCGTATTCTGGAATGCTCGTTCCACATGTAACGTTGTCGATACGTACATATTCCCGCGACGAGGAAGAAATGGCACGAACTCGAAGTTTCGACACCGATGAGGCGCTGGACGCAGCAATGGGGGTGTTCTGGGACCGTGGTTATGAAGCCACGTCCATGGAGGACATCACGTTGGCAACCAGCCTCTCGCGCTCGTCGATCTACGCGGCGTTCGGTTCGAAGCGCGGACTCTTCGACGCGGTCACTGATCGTTATCTCGAGGGCATCGACATGATGCTCGAACCGCTCGAGGGCCATGATGGCGGACTGGACAACATCGTAGGATTCTTCGAGGGATGGCGGAGCCAGATCCAAGGCGACAAGGACGGATCATTGGGTTGCCTGATGATCAATACGATGGCAGAGCGGGGTCATATCGATCCTCGGATCGTCACGGCAGGGAACGACTACCTCGAACGACTGCGTGACGCGTTCCACGGGGCACTCATGGGCGCGGCAGAGCGAGGGGAGATTCCCCGAACCCGCGTCGATCGGCTCGCGGAGGTGTTGATGCTCCTGACGACCGGACTCTTCGTTGCGTCCAGGGGCCAGGATGTCGAGCGCATCGAATCCCTCCTCGACACCGCGGTCGCGGAGGTTCTCAGCTGGCAGACATGACCTGCTGAGACGCGATCGAGACATCACCACGCCGGACACAAGGCTGGCGGTCGTTCCTCAACCCGTCCCTTCGCTCAAATCGGTGCGCTTCGCGACGTTTAACGCGTCACTCAACCGGAATTCCGCGGGTGAGCTCGCCGCCGAGTTGGCGATACCCGGGAGCCCGCAACCGGACACGGTGGCGGAGATCATTCAGCGAGTCCGGCCCGACGTGCTGCTCATCAACGAGTTCGATTACGACCCCGCGGCGCTGGCCAGCTTCCAGACCAACTACCTGTCGGTCCCACATGGGGACGCAGCGCCGATCGACTACCCGTACACGTTCATAGCGCCTTCCAACACAGGCGTGTTCTCTGGCTTCGACCTCGACAACAGTGGGGCCGCCGGTGATTTCGTTCCGAACGACTCGTTCGGATTCGGGTTCTTTCCTGGGCAGTACGGCATGGTGGTGCTCTCGATGTACCCGATCGACGTCGACTCCGTCCGGACGTTCCAGGAGTTCCTGTGGAAAGACATGCCCGGAGCGCTTCTGCCGGACGACCCTGGACAGGTCGGCCCGGCGGACTGGTATTCGCCTGACGAACTCGATGTCTTCCGTCTGTCCTCGAAGAGCCACTGGGATGTCCCGATCGAGGTTGGCAAGCGGACGGTGCACTTCCTCGTGAGCCATCCGACCCCGCCGGTGTTCGACGGCCCTGAGGACCGCAACGGCACGCGCAACCACGACGAGATCCGCTTCTGGGCCGACTACATCCACCCGGGACGCAGCGGGTACATCTACGACGACGGCGGCACCTTGGGAGGTCTGTCCGCCGAGGCGTTGTTCGTGATTGCTGGCGACCAGAACTCTGACGCATTTGACGGCGACAGCATCCCAGGAGCGATTCAGCAGTTGTTGGACCATCCGAAGGTGAACACGAAGGTCACACCGTCGAGCCCGGGAGGCCCCGAGCAGGCCCTGCTCCAGGGTGATAACAACCTCACCCATCTGAGCGATCCAGCGTTCGACACCGCCGATTTCAGCGATGCCATCCTCAGCGGGCCAGGGAACCTGAGGGCCGACTACGTGCTCCCGCGCAAGAACATGAAGATGATCGACGCGGGGGTCTTCTGGCCGCTCGCCGCCGATCCGCTGCTCTCGCTGGTTGGAACGTGGCCGTTCCCCAGTTCGGATCATCGGCTGGTTTGGATCGACGTATCCACATAGCCGCTCGGGCGGTTGCGACTCGGGGCGTAGCGCCCGGTTGCCGGCGGGA
>CBETWC010000328.1:0-2620 GCA_965539925.1 uncultured bacterium | reverse complement strand
CGCTGCTTTCTTGGTGGCCATCCCGGAGATGTACGTTGTACTCGACGCATAGGCGCCGGTGTCGAACGGCGTCATATCGGTGTCGGACGCATACACGATGACATCATCGGTGTTCACGCCGACGACCTCCGCTGCGATCTGGGCGAGGACCGTGTCTGAACCCGTTCCGAGATCGGTGGCACCGACGAGCAGGTTGAACGAGCCGTCATCGTTGATCTTCAGGCTTGCCCCGCCCATGTCGAGACCGGGGATCGCAGTGCCATGCATCGCCATGGCAAAACCGATGCCACGTCTGATGTTGGGTTGGTCGATGGGTTGCTTCCATCCTTGATCGTCTCGTCGGTCCCATTGGATCGCGCGCTTGCCCTGAGCAACGGCTTCCTCGAGCCCACTCGAGGTGATGAGCGGCATCACGCTGTCGTCCTGGTCGCCCTCGCCGAGCTGTGGGGCGATGTCGATGGGGTCGCCGACCCCTGTCCAGTTGAGCCGCTTGAACTCGATCGGATCCATGCCGAGTTCGATGGCGATGTCCTCCATGTGCGTCTCGAGCGCATAGAGCGCCTGGGGCGCACCGTATCCACGGTACGCACCGGGAACAGGGAGATTGGTGTACGCCACTATGCAGTCGAACCGCTTCGACGGGCAGTTGTACGAGCTGAGCCCGCGCAAGCCAGTCACCATCTGGACGGTGAGGCCATGGGTCCCGTACGCACCGGTGTTCGCGATGACGCGCATCTCCTGGGCAACGAGTGTGCCGTCCGCAGCCACGCCTGTCTTGAAGGTCGTCGTATGCGGATGACGGGTACGGCTCGACATGAATTCTTCTTCGCGGGTGAGTTCGAGTCGCACCGGTCGGCCGGTTGCAATCGTGAGATGTCCAACGATGTCTTCGATGAGCATCTCCTGCTTGACGCCGAAGCCGCCTCCGATCCGCGGTTTGATGATCCGGATCTGTTTCGGCGGCAGTCCGAGGAGCGGAGCGATCATCCGACGGACGTGGAATGGGACCTGCGTCGACGACGTGATGACGAGTCGCTCGTCTGAGTCCCACGCCGCGATCGCGACGTGGGTTTCGATGGGAGCCGCATGGACCTGATGAACTCGCATCGTGTGCTCGAAGACATGGTCGGCGCTTGCAAAGCCATCGTCAACGTTGCCCGTGTCGGCCTTGAGATGATGGATGATGTTGTGGGACGGATCATGTGCCCCGTCCATCTCCGGCTCGTCATGGATCACCGGAGCGCCGTCGAGAATCGCATCGTTCTCATCGAAAACGGCGGGGAGAATCTCGTACTCGACATCGATGAGGCCGATGGCTTCGAGGGCGATCTCCTCGGTGTCGGCGGCTACGGCGGCGACCCGGTCACCGACATGCCTGACCTTGTTGTCGAAGCTCACCTGGTCGTAGGGGAGGGGGTTCGGATAGCTCTGGCCCCCGGAGGCATACCGCACGCGCTCGACATTGCCGTGGTGCAGGACCGCCTGAACGCCGGGCAGCGCCACCGCCTCGGAATCGTCGATCGAGACGATGCGAGCATGAGCATGGGGGCTGTAAAGGACCTTCGCGATCAATGTGTTGGAGAGGTCCACGTCGTCGGTGAAGGCGGGATTCCCCTTGGCGAGCTTGATGGCGTCAACCTTCGGATCGGCTCGACCGACCACGCGTGTTTCAGGCACGTCACTGCTTGGTACGACTCTTGGAGCGATCGGTGAGAGATCGCCGACTTCGCCGGAACCGCCTTCGGTGAGCGGCGCGATGTGGGCAATGTCGATGTCGTCCGGATCGTCTCCCCGCATCGTCGCCGCGGCACGCAGTACGGCGTGGACTGGTCGCAGGTATCCGGTCTCGCGATCGAGGATCCCTGAGAACGCGTCGCGTATCTCGTCTTCGCTCGGGTGAGGGTTGTGGGCGATGAGCGCTCTCGCGGCGAGGACCATCGCTGGTGTCGAGTAACCGGATTGGATCGCACCGGTGTCGATGAACGCCTGCTGAATCGGGTGCATCTGTCCCGGCACCGAGAGTCCCTCAATCGTTTCGATCTCGTGACCATCGGCCTGGGCAGCCAACATGATGTCGGCTGACACAAGGCGCCCATCGACGAGGACCGCAGCTGCACCGGTCTCACCGGTCTCAGATCCGAATCGAACGCTGTGGAAGCCGGAGCGTCGCAGAACAGTCCTGAGGGATTCATGCGGCGCACATTCGAGGGAGTAATCGCGTCCGTTGATCGTGAGCATGACCGTCATCGGGATGCACCTCCCGAGACCGTGTCGATGACACGCTTCGCAAGAACCTTGGCGAGCTGTGACCTGTAGGCGGAGGATCCACGGAAGTCGGCAGGCGGATCGAGGTCTTCGAGGTGATCAGGGTCGACGATGAGGGGAGTGGAGCCGATCCCCGTCATGGCGAGTCGGATTGCTCCTCCCGTATCGCTGTGGGCGACCGCCATCACGATCGGCAGATCCATCGGGGTCCGTCCCGTACGATCCGCGGCGGCTGTCCCGCCAGTGGTGAGTGTGACGTCGACGATGATCGCGTTGCTGAGCAGTCCCGGATCGCCGAGGATCTCCTCGACGGAGTACGTTCCCACTGAGTCGCTTCGGGCGACATCCACGGACG
>CBETWC010000327.1:0-2624 GCA_965539925.1 uncultured bacterium | reverse complement strand
CGGCGACGGTGTGAATGACGCTCCAGCTCTTGTGCGATCTGATATCGGGATCGCGATTGGAAGCGGGACAGATGTCGCGGTCCAATCTGCGGACCTGGTGCTTGTCAGCGACGACCCGAGGGGTGTCGTGAAGATACTGCGGCTGTCTGCCGCGAGTTATCGAAAGCAGCTCCAGAACATCTGGTGGGGTGCGGGTTACAACATCGTGATGATTCCCCTCGCCGCCGGCGTGTTGGTGCGGTGGGGATTTGATATGCCACCGGCAGTCGGCGCGGCCCTCATGTCCTTGAGCACCATCATCGTTGCGGTGAACGCCCAGTTGCTCCGCCGCCTGAATCTCGACATGGACTGAGACCGGGGAGCGGAATAGGACCAGCCGAGCGGCAGTTGTTCGTCTGGAGCATCGTGTGGTGCCGGTGGGAGGAGAAACGTTTTGGTACAGAAGAAACCAGCGGCCAAGAAGCCAGTCGACAAGGCAAAGCAGGCTGAGAAGCGGGCTCGGCGCGAGGAACGCAAGGCTGCCGAGGCCAGGGCAAAACAGCTTGCTGTTCGGAAGCGGCGGACACGTATTGGACTCTCCGTTTTCGCCGGCGTGCTTGTGATCGGCGGAGCCGGATTCTTCATTGCACAGAAGGCCATACTCGAGGAACTTCCTGGCGTCTCCAAAGAGGCGTATGAAGGACGGGATCATGTCGTGTCGGGACAGGCGGTCGTCTACGCGACGGCGACGCCGACGAGCGGTACGCATGCAGCAAGTTCGGCACAGTGCGGCGTCTTCACTCAGCAGATGCCAGCGGAGTTCGCGGTTCACTCCCTCGAACATGGCGCGGTCGTGATCTGGTACCAGCCTTCGCTGGCAACCGAAGAGATCTCGGGTCTTGCAGCAGTGGTGAACCGCTTCGATGACCGCGTGATCCTGTCACCCAACGCGCAGCTGAGCGAGCCGGTGGTTGCCACAGCATGGAATCGTCTCAAGGCCTACGACGGTGCCGACCCCGAGATCGAGCAGTTCATCGAGACGTACCGGAACCGCGGACCAGAGAGCTTCCGCTGCAACTACTGACCACTGGGCCTTCATGAGCCGGACATCAGACAGCAGTGCGTCGGAGCAGGCTGCGGTCACGCGCCGATACAACCGCATGGCACGCATCTACGACCTGTATGACGCACCCATGGAGATCATGGGAACCAAGAAGCGGCGCGGTGCGCTCATTGGGGGCGCCAATGGAAACGTGCTCGAAGCGGGTGTTGGCACCGGCAAGAACCTTCGCTACTACCCAGTGGGTGTCGAGGTCACAGGAATCGACGTGTCTTCTCAGATGCTCGAAAGAGCCAGGCGTCGGATGGACGCACACCCTGTCAAGGCAGAGCTTGTCGAGGCGGATGTGCAGGGTCTCCCATTCGACGATGACACATTCGACACCGCGGTGGGTACCTGTGTGTTCTGCTCGGTGGCGGATCCTGTACAGGGTCTCCGAGAGCTCGGTCGAGTCGTGCGTCCGGATGGCCAGATTCTGCTGCTCGAGCATGTCCGACCGACGAACAGGTTCCTGGGTCGTGTCGCCGATCTCGCCAGCGTGTTGACGAGACGGATCTTCGGATTCCGAACGAACCGTCGAACCGAGGAGAACGTGATGGCTGCGGGCCTCGAAATCGTCGAGGTGACTCGCAATGGGATATGGCGCCAGATCGTGGCCCGGCCACAGCGCGCCGATTGACTGCTGGATCGGAGTCCCGATCAATGTCGCTATCGAACCCATGGTGCCGTGGTGTTGCTGTGCTTCTCTTGAGTTGCAACCGGTACCCGTCGGATGGAGAAGGGCCCCGGGTGTTCGTTCGGGGCCCTTCTCATCGTTGATCGAAATTGGTTGCCGTCAGCCGCCTGCTTGTACGTCCTCGAACATGATGTGGAGGAACGGCTGGGTGGCTCCGTTCGGCAGCGCGAACTGGGTTGGCACCGGGTTGGCGAAGGGTCCGCCAGCGCCCACGGCTATCGGCGGCAGGATCAGGTGCGCCTGCCACGCTCCGTCGGCACCCACGCCGTCGTCGAAGACAAGGTTGTAGTCGTCGTCGCGTACGTCGTTGGACAGCATGAAGTGCACGAACCGCTTGTCTGGCTGCAGCACACCATTCACCCACAGGTCCCCTGCACCCCAGAAGGCGATGTACGACATCATCTGGGGCATGAGAGGTGTACCGATACGGGTTGCTCCATGCTGGAGTGCGTTGATTCCGACGCCTCCGAAGCTCTCATGGTCGACCTGCGGAGTTGCCTGCTTGACAACGAGACGGTACGAGATCTGGCCGTCAGGACTTGTGAACTTGAACTCCGCATCGATCTGATCGTCTGTGGTTGGTCCGGACACAGCGGTTACGTCCTTCACCTTGACCTTCGCCTCACCGGACGTCGGTCTCCAGTTGTCGGAGAACGGCGTCGGCATTGGCTGGCCGTCCATTCCGGCGACGTACTTGCCGTCTCCGGTCACAGCTCTCATCTTGAGGGGAAACAGCTCAGCACGGAGAGGTGCTTCAGGTGTTCCGAATGTGGCGGGGTCGAGTTCTCGTAACCCGGGAAGGATCCAACGGACGTCGCCACCTTCCCACGCGATCATTCCAGCGTTGTT
>CBETWC010000326.1:0-2626 GCA_965539925.1 uncultured bacterium | reverse complement strand
TCGCGTTTCGGGTGCAACACATTGTCCTCCCTTCAGGGAGGACGGAATAGCGACGAAGTCGATGTTCAGGAGGGGCTGTGAGCCTGCGAGCCCGGTACGGCACGATCTCCATGACATCAACCCGTGTACAAGTCTGAGCTCTCTAGCGGTGCTCGGCGGCGTGCCGCTTGAAGCTCGCAGGCTCGCACCCCCTCCTGGCTCGCTGCGCTCGCCCGTCCTCCCTGAACGGAGGACAACAGATGTTCCAGGTGTGTTAACTGATCCGGTCACTAGCCTGATGGGTTCAATGTCACGAACACGCGTTCAGCGCTGGGCAGTTCTCCTTCTGACGATTGGCCTCTTGGCCCTTGTCCCTGTTGCCGCGTTCGGTCAGACCCAAGCAGATGTCGACAGGGCCGAGAGCAATCAGAGGATCGCTGAAGCCCGCCAGTCACAGGCCTACAAGGACTACCAGAGGGTCACAGCCCAACTCGATGAAGCTGTCACCGAGTACGAGAGACTCTGGGCGGAGCGCGAGGAACTCTCCTACCGAATTGAACGGATGGAGACCGCTGCAGCCCTCTACGAGGCAGAAGCAGACGAACTCCAAGAGAGGGCGAAGAACATTGTCATCGACGCGTATACGTCGGGCCAGAGAAACCTCGTTGGTTCAGCGTTCACCGCCTCAAGCATCCAAGAACTGGTCACGACCCAAGCACTCATCGGAAGGGCCACCGAGCGAGAGCTTGCTTCCCTCGACAATCTCGATGCAGTGGCTCGTCAGGCCGAGCGGAGTTCGGCTGAGCTCGAGATCCGTCGTGTAGAGGTTTCTGCCAACAAGGACGACGCCGAAGTTGTGGTCGAGAGCATCGCCGCACTCCAGCAACAGCAATCGGACATCCTCGCCAAAGCAGACTCAAACCTGCGGGCAGCGATCGACGCCTACCGCACAGAAGTCAATGAGAAGAAGATCGAGGACGCACGCGTCAAGCGACAGCAAGCCGAGACGTCTTCTGCACGTCCCGGTGCTGCCGGCGGTGCACCAGCAGCGACAACGCCAGGGTTCATCTGCCCCGTCCAAGGTGGAGCCTCCTTCATCGACTCGTGGGGATACCCACGATCTGGTGGCCGAACGCACAAGGGTGTAGACATGTTCAACACGAGGGACACGCCGCTCGTTGCGGTGGTTGATGGTCGTATCAAGTTCTCGAGCAACAGCCTCGGTGGCCTTTCGACACACCTCTATGCCGACAATGGAACGGTGTACTATTACACACATCTCCAGAGGCACCCGACCAATATCAAGTCAGGCCAGCTGGTGAGCAAGGGGACCGTCGTCGGCTTCCTCGGCAACTCTGGGAACGCGCGTTGGACATCCCCCCATCTCCACTTCGAGATTCGCCCCAACGGCAAGGCCGTCAACCCATACCCCACGGTGCGCTCTGCCTGCTAGTGCAGTGATACGGCGATGATTCTCGCGACGCACCGCTAGATTGCTCGGCATGACACAACAGCGAAGACGTATCGATGTGGCGACGGACGAGTCGTTCACCCAAGACATCGAGGATGTCCCCATGGACGAGCTCAGGTCTCGGAGGGAGATCTGTGACGATCTCGACACCGAGCTCTCCTACTACCGACGCATGCTTCACGGGCGTATGGACCTGCTCGACTTCGAATTGCGGCGCCGCAGCGGTGAAGAGACACGCTCGCTCATCGAAGCTCTCCCTGAGATCCTCGCCGACTCCCCGTCAGGCAGGACATCGAATCCCCTCGATCGCGAGCTGTCACTCGACCTGCCAGAACTCGCAGGTGGCGGAAAGCGTGAAGTCGATCAGGCGCTGAGCGATGGCTTCCTGGCACACCTGCCCACCACCGAGACCGAGGAACTGCAGGGTATCCGCGAAGCACTCTCTGAGACCGAGCAGATCGTGTCGGATCAGCGCCGTGCCGTGTACAACGCTCACGACATCATCACCGGCGAGATCACGAGGCGCTACAGGGAAGGTTCCACAAGCGCCGACGAACTTCTCCCGTAGCCGATGCGGTTCGGAAGGGTCCGATCAGGACTCGTTGAAACGGTCGAGGACGTCTCTGTCATCGCGATCGACGACACAGGAAACGTCCTGTTCGAATCAGGCGAACCGGACCGACCATTGTTCTACCGGTCCGCCGTCAAGCCATTCCAAGCTCTCGCAGGTGCACGGATGGGCCTCACGCTGCCTGATGAGCATCTCGCCGTCGCATGTGCGAGCCACGGCGGATTCCCTGTGCATCTCGGCATCGTCGAGACGATCCTCACGGATCACGGCCTGTCCACCGACGACCTGCAATGCACGCCCGATCGACCGCTGGCCGAGGCGGCACATTGCCATCAGGTTGCCCGCGGTAACTCTTGCAAGGAGCGCCGCTTCCACAACTGCTCGGGCAAGCACGCCGGCTGGTTGGCGGCTTGCACGGTGGCCGGCTGGGATACATCCACGTACCTCGCCCCTGACCATCCGCTACAGAAATCGGTCCTTGAGATCATCAGAGACATGACAGGAATCGACCCTGAACCCGTGGGCGTCGACGGATGCGGCGCACCAACGCTGAGAGGATCGACCCGGGGACTGGCAACAGCGTTCTCACGACTCGGCTCTGACCC
>CBETWC010000325.1:0-2661 GCA_965539925.1 uncultured bacterium | reverse complement strand
CCGTCCTCGCACCTGTTCGATGGTGTGGTCTGCCACTGCCTGTGCGATTTCGTCGATGTCATCGAACAGAATCTCACTCACGGTGTCAACGGAAGAGATGCCGAAGACCGAGGCCGCCGCAGATCGCACCGCGTCGACGATCGAGGTATCGGGTTCGATCTCGAAGCGATGCGTGCCGACCCTCTTGGCCTGTCCTTTGTACCCCGCCGCCCGAAGGGCGATGTCGAGGTTTGCACGCAAGCGCTTGATCAGCCGCTTCTGGGTGCGCCGGGACTTGAGATAGACATCACCCGACAGAGTGATGTGGAGGGTTGTCGTGTCGGGCATGGATCAATGATACGAATCGGAACAGCGTCTCGTCACGGTTCGTTGTCCGCGGTGAGCAGATGAGAGGGGAAGTACTCCACAGTTGCACTGGTTGGCGTGCCGAACGCTTCGGACAAACTCGCGTTCAGGTCTGCGACCGGGGGGATGTCGCCTTCTCCCGTGATGATGATGTTGACCTCGTCAACGTTGACTTCGACGCGATTGAGACGAAGGTTCTCCTGTTCTCCCAGCCACTCGATCGTTACCTCCTGGCCGACGGCCTGACGCGATGCCGATGAGATGATGCCTTCTGAGGTGAACGCCAGCGGCACCATGATGATCAGGGCGCCAAGGACGACGGTGGAAATCACAGTGCGCATCTTTGCCCTGTTCTCCTGCAGTTTGGCGACCAAGGCGAATCCAGTGAGGACGAAGACCACCGACGCAGCCATGATGATCGATACGAGGTTCGTGAGGAAGAGGACGAAAGCACCGAGCGCGTCTTGGGACGCCCCGACGGTGAGAGTCACGCCGATGACTCCCAAGGGAGGCACGAGTGCAACAGCAATGGCGACTCCGGTGATGGACGACGAGACCCGTTTGTCGACGGTGGCGTACGCACCGGCAGCGCCAGCGGCGACAGCGATCAGCATGTCGATGAGTGTGGGTGATACACGTGAAATGACCTGGGAGTTGGTCGCGATCGGGACGAAGTGCGGTGCCCACGAAGCGACTATCCACGCAGTGAGAATCGAGACGACGACGCCTCCGACAACAGTCGCGAACGACCGGGCAACACGCTCCATCCAACCATTGACGATGCCTGCGCTCACGCCGAGGATCGGAGTCATCAGAGGGGCAACGAGCATGGCCCCTATGACTACTGCTGTCGAGTCTGCCAGGATCGCCAAAGTGGCGATGGTGGTTGACAAGACGAGAAGGACCCAGAACCCAACCTGCTTCTGATGCGTTTCCGGGCCCTCGAAGTAGAGGCTGTCCACGACTTCGAGGCGCATCTCCTCCCCAACGTCACGTTCGTCCAGCCAGCCCTTCAGAGCGCTGGCCAGCCCAACCACACCCAGACGGTCAGCACCGTCATGGGCCGATCCGTAGCTGAAGAGGATCGCACCGACGATGAGCGCAACCGTTGCTGTGACGAGCACTAACGCGATCGTGACCGCATCAGGAAGGATGAAGACCACGACAGCAGCTGCGACTTGGAGCGCGCCGCGGGTGAGGGCGAATATCCAGTCAGGCGACGTCGCGCGCAATCGGACGGATTGGATCACCACCAACACACCACGAACGCCAAGGACCACCGCGAGAGCCTGAATGAGGAAGTCGATGGCAACATCGGGGAGGAACAGGATCGCCGCACCCACCGTCAGGGAGACCAACGCGAGTGTGAAGCCAGACCAGGAGAACGGTCGCGCGTTGAAGGCCTGCCAGCCATCTGTCACGCCGAGAACGATGAGGCCGCTGGCCAGTACGACGCCAAGCAACCTGACGGAAGCGTCTGGCACCGCGAGGATGAAGAGACCTGCGGCCATGAAGCCAGCACCGCGGACCGTTGCGGGATTGATCCAGCGCGATCTCAAGGTTCGTTCCGTCGTGTACATCGCGGGGAATCTAGCATGAGGGGACCCTGCCGCGACTCATTGGCCACGGCAGAAAAGATCATCGTTGGTGGCGGCCACCTCGCTGTTGTAAGGTTGCCGGACTCAACCACTCCAGGAGAATCATGTATCGCTTGTTCGCACTCGTTGTCGCTGGGCTACTCGTCCTCTCCGCATGTTCTTCCTCCGCCGGTACAACCCCAACGATCACCGATCCGCCCCAGGGTGGCGACGGGACAGAGATCATCATCGACAACTTCGAGTTCACGCCAAACCTGCTCGATGTCAAGGTCGGTGACACCGTCACCTGGGTGAACCAACAAGACGTTGCTCACACGTCCACATCCAATGTCGAGGGAGGATGGTCCTCAGGACTCATCGAACCGGGAGAGTCCTTCTCCTTCACATTCACGGAAGCGGGTCAGTTTCCCTACATCTGTACGATCCACCCATCGATGATCGGCGCCATCAACGTAGCTCCATAGAAGGCCGGATCTACGAAGCAACGAACCTGACGAAGCGACGCTTGCCCACCTGGACGGCAGCGCCATCGAGCGTTGATCGATCGATCGATTCCTCGGTCACCCGCTGACCATCGATCTTGACAGCGCCCTGCTTGATGAGCCGGCGGGCTTCGCCGTTGGAGGCAACCACATCAGCTTCAGCCAATGGCTTTGGTAGCCAGACGGGATCATCCGCCGGAAGCTTCGCCGTTGGGATCTCATCAGGAGCCTGTTTC
>CBETWC010000324.1:0-2665 GCA_965539925.1 uncultured bacterium | reverse complement strand
CAACGTTGTCCTGGCATCGTGGGCAGCCTACGCGTTCTCACGATTCCGGTTCAAGGGCCGCAGAGTTGGCTTGCTGACACTCCTCCTCGTGCAGATCTTCCCTCAGTTCCTCGCGTTCGTCGCGCTGTTCCTCATCCTGCTCGAGTTCGGGAATGTCTTCCCTGCGATCGGTCTCGACACACTCACCGGATTGACGCTTGTCTATCTCGGAGGTGCGATCGGGTTCAACACATTCCTCATCAAGGGCTTCATGGATTCAATCCCGAGTTCCCTTGATGAGTCGGCACGAGTCGATGGTGCGAGCCAGGGCACGATCTTCCTGAAGATCATCCTCCCGCTCACACGACCGATACTTGCCGTCATCTTCGTCATCACCTTCATCAACCTCTTCGGAGAGTATCTCCTCGCAAGAACGCTGCTCTCATCCACCGAGAACTTCACCTACGCCGTGGGTCTCCAACTCTTCGCCCAGCAGGACTTCGCCCAGAGATGGGGGCTCCTGTCCGCGGCAACCCTGGTCGGTGCAGCCCCGATTGTGGTCACCTTCCTCATTGCCCAACGAGCCATCATCTCCGGCCTCACCGGTGGTGCTGTGAAAGGCTGAGGCCGCACCACCCCCTCCTGCATCAAAGGTGTCCTGTCGCGAATGTATGCGACAGATTGTCCTCCCTTCACGGAGGACACGCGAGCGCAGCGAGCGAGGAGGGGGTGCGAGCCCGCGAGCCTCAAGCGGCACGCCACCAGCAACCCCTCGACAAACGCAAGACGCTGAACGCAGAACGCAAGAGGTCGTGCCGTACCGGGTTCGCAGGCTCACGGCCCCTCCTGAACATCGACTTCGTCGCTGTTCCGTCCTCCCTGAAGGGAGGACAATGTGTTGCACCCGAAACGCGACACATCACCATAAGGGGAGGGACAAAGAAAGGAATTCCGCCTCAACGGACGTTGAGCAGCACCTGGGCGAAGTCATCGGGGGTGAATGTGTTCGGGTCTCCCGCGGTGATGGGGGTCGCTGGTGTGAGCATCGACTCCTGTGTTCCTTGTGAACCCTCGATGGGCCACAAAAGGTCGATGATCCGGGTGGCATTCAGGGAGCCATCTCCCCCGCCGATGCGCCACTGCTGGGCGGACGCTTCAACGTCGCGGATCCTGCGGACGCCGGACGAAGGGAAACCCTCCTGGGACATCACGGCAACCGTGTAGCCCCACGTTGACGGGTCGCCATCGGGGAAGAGATCTCTCGCCATGCGGACCACGACCCGGCCCTTGTCAGGGAACACGAGGGTCTTCATCGTCGGCTGTGTCTCGTTGGTGTCGTCGTCACTGGTCGCCACGAACAACGCAGACTCCCATCCTTCAACAGTGAGAGCTCTCTCCCATCCGGAATCCGATGCAAGAGCGGCGTTCCTGCCATCGATCATCATTCGTGCACCGGTCCCGGCCCCGGGATCGATGTCGACGTACATGTCGAATGTCTGGATCGAGAGACCGACCGGACTGTCCCAAGGGTTGGAGATCGGCGACGCCACTGTGAAGTCGAACACGATCTCCTCACCGGACTGTCCGACGGAGAACGCTGTCAGGTCGAACGCACCGGGGTTGAACACTGTGTCCGTCGGATACGTGTAGCTCCCTGGTCCGTGGTCGTCTCCGACGGGGTCCTCGACACTGAACAGAATCTCGGTGTTGGAGACATCAGGGACAACCAGGGCGATTCGGCCTTCGGCAGGTGTCGGTCCGACTCCCGAGGCTTCATCGATGAACACACGCAGCGATATCCGATCGCCGACACCGATCGCACCCAGCGACCCGAGCGGTACGGCAACCATCCCGTAGCCATCGACCACGCTGCTCGGTTGGATCGGCGCACCTTCGAACAGGATGTCAGTGGCCACGTCATTGCCGTCCACAGGGGGAGGCAGCACAGGGCCGAACGCCTCGCCGTTGGAGAACCGGATGACGCTTGAAGCATCGAAACCCACGACCTGCTGGTCAGCTTCGTTCGGCATGCCAATGGTCAGCCCTCTCGCCTGGCCAGCCGAGGGGACACCGAGGTACAGATCAGTAGCGGTGTCTCCCATGTTGGCGATCCGCAAGTACAGGTTCTTCGTATCGAACGCCCATCGAATCTCGTTGGTACCCGGGACGATTCCTGCGCTCTCCCAGCCAGAATCATCCGGATCGGTGACGCTTGGCGTCAGAAGTCCATCTGGGGTCTGGGTCGGATCGATGGTTGATGCGGGAATGATCGGAACACGTGTGTAGCCGGGTCGATCTTTACCGAGGGCGTCGTACATCTGGCCGAGCAACTCTCGGTACGCAGCATCGAAGTAGCCGTCATCGCCAGACTCCTGATCGGATCCGTACCACCAGAACCAGTCGGAACCCTCGGCAAAGAGCATCAACTCGTACGCCTCGGCAACATCGGCACCAGCCTGTTCGGCCTTCTTGAGATCGCGTCTCGCCTCGAACAGGTAGTCCCAAGCCTTCGCTTCCTGGGTCTCACCGATCCACGTTGCGAAGTTCGGCTGGAACCACGACGCAGGGAAGACGTCAGGGAGCGGCTCGAACGACTCGCCGAAGGCCTCAACGAGTTGACTCGGCGTAACCGTCCTGACCCAATCGGTCGTGGTCAGCCTCGTGTAGAGCGCATCGAGGAATTCCT
>CBETWC010000323.1:0-2674 GCA_965539925.1 uncultured bacterium | reverse complement strand
ATCTGGCATCTGGCATCTGGCATCTGTACTCTGTTTGTCCATGGACATCATCGAGACCGTACGGGCTTCTGTCATAGGGGCAGACAACGTCGTCCCGGGGCCATTCGGGCCACGGCGGATGACGTATGCCGACTACACGGCCTCCGGCCGCTCGCTCAGCTTCATCGAGGACTACATCCGCGAGGTCGTCCTTCCCCTCTACGCCAATACGCACACAGAGGCATCCGGCACAGGACTCCAGACTTCCAAGTTCCGCGAGGACGCACGCGAGATGATCAGGCGGTGTCTGAATGCGTCGGACGAGTACGCCGTGATCTTCGCCGGAAACGGCTGCACGGGCGCCATCGACCGGATGATTCGAGTCCTTGGACTCTCGATTCCCGACACCCTCGAGACCCGATACCACCTCACTGATGCCATACCACTCGACGAACGCCCGGTCGTCTTCATCGGACCGTTCGAGCACCACTCCAACGAGCTCCCGTGGCGCGAGTCGATTGCGGACCTTGTCAAGATCGGGGAGGACCGCGACGGTCACATCGACCAGGCCCAACTCGAAGCCGAGCTCATCCGCGTCCAGGACCGTCCGCTCAAGATCGGCTCGTTCTCCGCTGCGTCGAATGTGACAGGAATCCTCTCGGACACCCGAGGCATCGCCGCGTTGCTCCACAAGTACGGGGCTCTCTCGTTCTGGGACTTCGCTGCAGCGGCCCCGTATGTGTCCATGGATGTCCAGCCAGAGGACCAACCGGACGCGTACAAGGACGCGGTGTTCATCTCCATCCACAAGCTCATCGGCGGTCCGGGGACGCCCGGTCTCCTCGTGGCCCGCAAGGAGCTGTTCACGAATGCGGTGCCGGCGGTTCCCGGTGGTGGGACAGTGTCGTTCGTTCGAGTGGACTCACACGAGTACCTGACAGATATCGAGCACAGGGAGGAAGGCGGCACGCCGGCGATTGTCGGGTCCATCCGTGCCGGTCTCGTGTTTCAGCTCAAGGATGCGGTTGGGTCAAAACGCATCCGCAAGCTCGAAGAAGGGTTCATCGAGAGAGCCATCGCATCCTGGTCGGTGAACCCTGACATCGAGATACTTGGGAACCCTGAAGCTGAACGCCTGTCGATTGTCTCGTTCGTGGTGAAACATCGAAACCAGTATTTGCACCACAACTTTGTTGTTGCGGTACTCAACGATCTGTTCGGGATCCAATCGCGTGGCGGGTGTTCGTGCGCTGGCCCATACGGGCACAGGCTCCTCGGGATCGACGACGAACACTCTGAGGAGATCAGCCACGAGGTGGGGCTGGGCTGCGAGGGGATCAAGCCCGGATGGGTGCGAGTCAATTTCAACTACTTCATCTCTGACGCCGTCTTCAACTTCATGACCGAGGCCGTGAACCTTGTCGCAACCCACGGGTGGAAGCTCCTGCCTTGGTATCAGTTCGACACGCACACGGCCGAGTGGACGCACGTCGATGGCCGAGGCGATGCTCCCTTCTCGCTCTTCGACATCGACTACAGCGACGGAACCATGCGCCATGACGCTCGCCCAGCCCACGTGCCTGACACCGAGCTGGCCCGCTACCTGGATGAGGCGCGGACACTGTTCGATTCCATCGATCCGAAGACTGGGCCATCCCAGCCGCCTGTGGAAGCAACAGCATCGTTCGAGGATCTGCGTTGGTTCCTGCTCCCAGAGGAAGTCCGCACTGGTGAGTAGTGACATACCGGCATGGTTCGATGCGGCCGTGACGACCGAACCTGAGGAGCGAGAAGTTGTGGTGGATGGGGCGACGGTCCGGTACCTGTCGTGGGGAGCCAGCGACAAGCCAGGACTCGTGTTCGTCCATGGTGGCGCTGCACACGCCCACTGGTGGTCGTTCATCGCGCCTCTCTTCACCAGTGAGTGGCATGCCGTAGCCATCCACCTCACCGGCATGGGCGACTCGGACAGACGAGAGCCCTATTCGTATTCGCACGAGATGTGGGCCCGAGAGGTCATGGCTGTCGTTGAGGATTCCGAGTTCCCCGGGCCGCCCGTGGTCGTGGGCCATAGCCTGGGTGGAATGGTCACGATCCAGACTGCGGCGACGTACGGGGATCGGTTGAAAGGTGCCGTGATCGTTGACGCCCCGGTCAGGAAGCCCTCTCCAGAAGCAGAGGAGAGCCGATCCGGCCATGCGTTCAAACGGCCAGGCGTGTACTCATCCGAAGAGGAGGCTGTGTCCCACTTCGCTCTTGTCCCGCGTCAACCGTGCAGCAATGAATTCATCGTGGACTACATCGCTCGCAAGTCCGTCCACGAGACAGAAGACGGCTGGACGTGGAAGTTCGACCCGTTCATCTTCGCCGGGACACTGGTCGCTCTCAGGGACCAACTCGCATCCGTTCAATGTCGTGTGGCGCTCTTCACAGGCGAATGGTCGGTTGTCGTGCCAAAGGACACCGCCGCGTACATGTACGAGTTGATGGGACAGGTGTCACCGGTGGTCGAGATTCCTCAAGCACACCACCACCTGACGCTCGACCAACCGCTCGCATTCGTGGCTGCACTGCGAACGCTGCTGGCAGACTGGCATCACTCAACCGCCTTCAAACGCGCTCAACAGGTCGGGTAAGCTCCACGCAGGTATGGGGAATCCAACAGACAGCCAGCTCACTCTCGATCAGGCATATC
>CBETWC010000322.1:0-2680 GCA_965539925.1 uncultured bacterium | reverse complement strand
TGAGCCTGCAAACCCGGTACGGCAGGACCATGCCCCATTGCTGGCTGATAGCTGACAGCTGATGACCGACAGCCCATCTAATCTGGCCTCATGCCAGGTCTCCATCCGATCGAGTCCGCACCGCTCGACGAGCTCCGTGCTCTCCAGCTCGAACGACTCCGGTGGTCGTTGGGGCACGCCTATGACAATGTCCCCCACTATCGGGATGCCTTCGACGCTGCGGGAGTGGCGCCAGAGGACTGCGAGACACTCGATGACCTCTCCCGTTTCCCTTTCCTCGTCAAAGAAGACCTGAGACTCAACTATCCGTACGGCATGTTCGCTGTGCCACGCGACGAAGTCATCCGTATCCACGCATCGTCAGGGACGACTGGCAAGCCGACGGTTGTCGGCTACACGCACGCAGACATAGACATGTGGTCAGACGTGATGGCAAGGTCGATCTACGCAGCGGGCGGTCGACCGGGTGACATCACCCACGTTGCATACGGCTACGGACTGTTCACCGGTGGTCTCGGCGCGCACTACGGGGCGGAACGACTCGGGTGCACCGTCATTCCTATGTCGGGTGGCCAGACCCAGAAACAGGTCACGCTCATCAACGACCTCAAGCCGCGCGTCATCCTTGTCACTCCCTCCTACTGCCTCAGCCTGATCGATGAGATGGAGGCCCAGGGCCTCGATCCTCGGGAGAGCTCACTCGAGATCGGAATCTTCGGTGCCGAACCGTGGTCCGACGAGATGCGCAAACAGATCGAGGAACGCCTTGGTGTCGACGCAATCGACATATACGGCCTGTCCGAGGTCATCGGCCCGGGGGTCGCCCAGGAGTGCATCGAGACCAAGGACGGACTCACTGTGTGGGAGGACCACTTCTACCCGGAGATCATCGACCCCGAGACCGGCGACGTCCTTCCCGACGGTGAGGAGGGTGAACTCGTATTCACATCGCTCACCAAAGAAGCATTGCCGGTCATCCGATACCGAACACGCGACGTCACTCGGCTGCTCCCCGGTACGGCGCGAACAATGCGCCGCATCGCCCGCATCAAGGGGAGGACGGATGACATGCTCATCATCCGCGGTGTCAATGTGTATCCGAGCCAGGTCGAGGTCGAGTTGCTGAAGGTCCCCGAATTCGCTCCTCACTACCAAATCGAAGTCGTCCAGCAGGGCAACACGAAGGGCCTCGTGGTCCACGTCGAGACGAAGGAGCAGGTCTCGGACACCACGGCACGCGACCTTGCCTTCAGAGCTGGCGAGAACATCAAGGATTGCATCGGTATCACCGTCGACATCAGCGTCGAATCACCCGGAGATGTGGCCCGTTCACTCGGCAAGGCCCAACGGGTCGTCGATCACACCGGCTGATCCAACGCTACAACTCAAGAAGGAACCGCAGCGCCCTGCTGATCTCGAACAGGCACTCCGTGGCAACTGAGCCCTGCCGATGGACCAGTCGCTCAATCGAGATCGACTTGAGATCCTCGCACTTCGCATAGCTGGTCGATTCGAGTCCGGAGGATCCGGGCTCTATCTCGATGTGAGACGGAAGCCCCCGTCTTGTGGTCGTAACCGGAACGACCATGAGCACACCGGACCTGCCTTCATTCAGACGATCAGAAGATGCAACCACCACAGGACGGACGCCGGACTGCTCCCGTCCGCCGGGCTCTCCGAAGTCGACGAGCCATACCTCGCCGCGGCGCGCCATCAGGCAGATCCGTCGTCGGCTGTACCGTCCTCGAGCGCTCGTTCAGCCACGATCGCAGCCCAGGCCTCCGGATCACTTCGCAACTCGTCGAAGCGAGCGTCCATCTGATCGAAGAAGAGCCGCCGCTCAAGCGCCTCCGCTGCATCGTCAAGGAGCTGGGTCATGGGGCGACCGGTCTCGGATGCAAGCTTCGCGAACCGATCCCTCGTGTCTTCGCTGACCCTGATTGTCGTACTCATGTCGATAGTATACATAGTAGTAGACTGTCTTGTCTACATCCTTGCTTGGAATCCAGCCAACAGCCCTGCAGAGATGCACCGCATTGATCAGGATCACGTCCACCACCGACTCACTCCGTCGCCGCTGGCGTACCTACCCTGCCGGCATGCACCTACTGAGCCTCGAGTCGATCTCCAAGTCGTACCCGGAGACAAGTGTTCTCGAGAACGTGTCCCTCGGGATCTCGGCGGGTGACCACATCGGTGTGATCGGACGGAACGGTTCGGGCAAGTCCACCTTGCTGGCGATCATTGCAGGCATCGAGGAACCGGATGGCGGGTCAATCGTCAGGACGAGAGGCCTGCGTGTCGCTGCACTCGACCAGGACCCGGCATTCGAAGATGGCTTGTCCGTCGGAGACGTTCTCGGAGACCAGCGTGGCACGATCGCTCTCGGCGATCGACTCGGCCTCACGGATCACGAGGCACTCTGTTCGGCGCTGTCGGGTGGACAGAGAAAGAGACTTGCCCTTGCCCTGGCGCTCGCCGCAGAGTGCGATCTCCTGATTCTCGATGAGCCGACGAATCACCTCGATATAGACGCCATCGACTGGCTGGAGGAGCATCTCCGGTCCCGCAAGGAGGCGTTGCTCCTTGTGACACACGACCGGTACCTCCTCGACCGCGTGGCGAACAAGATTGTGGAGGTCCACCACCACAAGCTGTTCCCCCATCAGGGGACCTATGA
>CBETWC010000321.1:0-2686 GCA_965539925.1 uncultured bacterium | reverse complement strand
GGCGAGTCGCCTCGCTGCGCTGTCGGGAGAAGGTAAAGCGACACCCCCTTCAGGGAGGACAAGCGAGCGCAGCGAGCGAGGAGGGTGTGCGAGCCTGCGAGCGTTGCGGGCCACGACCTCGTGACGGTTCTTGATGAGGAATGTCGTGTGGTTGTTCGTGTGTTGCATGGTCTTGCCGTACCGGGTTCGCAGGCTCGCACTCCCTCCTGAACAGCGACTTCGTCGCTCTTCCGTCCTCCCTGAAGGGAGGACAATCTGACGCCTGACGTCTTCTACCTTCTGCGTTCTACGTTCTACGTTCTTCCTTCTTCGTACTACGTTGAACGCATGAGCCGCACCGACCTGCCCAGTTCCGACGTCCTAACTGTCGACTTCGACGGCCACATCGCCACCGTCTGGCTTGACCGTCCCGAGAAACGAAACGCCTTCGCTCAGGACTTCTGGGCTGACCTGCCTGCTGTGATGGATGCCCTCGGCGAGGACGAGCAGACACGGGTCATCGTCATTGCAGCAAAGGGTGAATCGTTCACGGTCGGTATCGACCTCAAGGCGTTCGGCCCGATGTTCATGAATGGTGGCGTGGACCCCGACATGGACCCGCAGCCTGCGTCAGAGGTCGGAAAGCGGCGTGCGCTGTATCAGAGCATCAAGATGATGCAGAAGACGTTCTCCGCAATAGCGGACTGCCCGAAGCCGGTGATCGCAGCAATCCACAGTCACTGCATCGGAGCGGGCATCGACCTCATCACGGCTTGCGATATCCGGTACGCCTCTGCCGATGTCACGTTCTCGGTCCGAGAGACCAAGATCGCGATGGTCGCTGATGTCGGGACCATCCAGCGACTCCCGAGCATCGTCGATCCGGGGCGTGTTGCTGAGATCGTGTACACGGGCAGGGACTTCGGCGCCGAAGAGGCCATGGAGATGGGCCTCGTCACCAGGGTGTTCCCGAACAGTGGAGCAACCTACGAGGCAGCGCTCGATCTCGCCAGTGAGATCGCTGCCAACTCGCCGCTGGCCGTTCAGGGCGCCAAGGCGGTGCTCAAAGCAGGCGAAGGACGCTCGGTGGAGGAGAACCTCGACTACATCGCCCTGTGGAACGCGGCGTTCATCCAGTCGAACGACTTCGTCGAAGCCACGATGGCGTTCCTCCAGAAGCGCCCTCCTGAATTCACCGGCGAATAGAGCCTCCCGGAAGCCGAGTATCTGACGCCAGCTAATCTCGGAGCATGTTGAGAAGTCCGAGGAACAGACGACGGCACCTGTTCGCTATTCCCTAGCGACTCCTCGCCCCCGTGCCCTCACCACCTCACCAACGACAGGAGTTTCCATGACAGACCTCCAGGACAAAGTCTCCAACCTCATCGCCCCCGTGCTCGAGTTCGACTATCCCGTTGAAATCGTCGAAGGCAAGGGAAGCTGGGTAACCGCCGCCGATGGACGTAAGTACCTCGATTTCGCCTGTGGCATCGCCACCACGAACATGGGCCACCGCCCCGACGCCGTCCTCGCTGCGGCCCAGGAGCAGCTGAACAAGCTCTGGCATGCTGGCTACTCGTTCATGTACCAGTCGATCACCGATGCTGCCGAGAAGATCGTGGAAATCACCCCCGACAACGTCGAGAAGGTGCTCTTCATGAACTCGGGAGCTGAGGCTGTCGAAGCTGCCGTGAAGCTCGCCCGCAAGACCTCTGGCAGGCAAGGCGTCATCACATTCCGCGGTGGATTCCATGGTCGCACGATGGGATCCGTCACCTACACGACATCGAAGGCGAAGTATCGGCAGGGCTACCACCCGCTGCTCCCTTCGACCTTCGTGACGCCCTTCCCCCATCCGTTCAGCTGGGGCATGACACAGGAGGACGCCGACGAGTACGCACTCCGTGACCTCGAACTCAAGTTCAAGCATGAAGTCACTCCGGAAGAGATCGCTGCCTTCCTCATCGAACCAATGCAGGGCGAGGGCGGCTACTACCCCGCGAGCCAGGAGTTCCTCTCGGCGATTCGCACCCTCGCAGACGAACACGGCATCCTGCTCATCATGGACGAAGTCCAAACCGGGTTCGGACGAACCGGAGATTGGTTCGCGACCCAGGTGTACGGCATCGTGCCCGACATCCTCGTGATGGGCAAAGCAATCGCCAACGGACTCCCGCTGTCGGCGGTCGGTGCTCGAGCAGCCATATTCGACAACTGGCCTCCCGGTTCCCACGGCACGACATTCGGGGGAAACCCCGTGTCAACTGCCGCGTGTGCCGCGAACATCGAGGCTCTCGCCGAGGTCATTCCCGGTGTGCAACGTCTGTCGGGGTATGCCTTCTCGCGCTGGAACGAGATCAAGGAACGTCACAACACGGTCGGGGATGTCCGCGGAATGGGACTCATGATCGGTATCGAACTGGTGACCGAGGGCAACACGCCCGACCCTGAAGCCTTCGCTTCCATCGGGAAGTACGCGCAGGATGCCGGGCTGTTCGTCCTCAATTCGGGGCCGGACACGAACGTGATCCGTTTCATCCCACCGCTCAACGTCTCAACGGAGGATCTGGATCGCGGCATCGACATCCTCGAGGATGCGATCAGGAAGTACGAAGGCTGAGACGCGAGAGTCAAGAGTCAAGAGTCAAGACGTAGAAAGGAGAGGCCCCGGCCTTACCGGGGCCTCTGGTGGGTTCTTGAATCTTGA
>CBETWC010000320.1:0-2686 GCA_965539925.1 uncultured bacterium | reverse complement strand
CTGGGTTCCGTTGATCCAATGTGCGGCACGTCTCGTTGAGAGGACGAACTCCTTTGGCGCAGCACCATAGACTGCATCCTCTGCACCGAACGTTGGCGTACTCCCCGGTGTGGTTGGCATCTCTCCCGGGACCGGAGTCGTATCGCCGACGATGAACGATGCAGCCACCTGAGGCTTGAGGTTGAGCCCGAATTCGTCCGAACCACCGCCTCCCATGCCGCCTCCCATCATCCCTGCGGACTCGACGAAGGTATCGGCTGTGAGCAGATCGATCTGCTCACCCGGCTGGAACCGGGAGAAGTCCATCCAGATATCGGTGCGCTGTGCCGGGGTGATGACGAGGCCGTCGACACTCACGGTCTCTGGCAGTGCCGCACCGTCCGTGGCAACGGCGTGAATTTCGTCTCCTGTTGACCAGGTGAGGTACTGCGTCCGCGAGTTTGCGCCGTTCAGGATTCGTATGCGGTAGGGCTCCGGCCGGACAGTGGCCTCATAGTCGGCGACTCCATTCGTGACGAGCGTGTCGCCAACGAAGCCAGCCATCATGTCGTGCATCATCGCTACGTACTTGAGTTGCCCGTCGGGGCCGATGGTTCGATCCTGCAGCACCAGAGCGAGATCATTGGTGGTGTCCGAGAGGGACCCCTCGTCTCCGTGGACAACGAGGAGGCCGGCAAGTCCTTGGTACACCTGTGTCCCTGTCAATCTGTGCGGATGAGGGTGATACCAATACGTGCCTGGCGCATTCGCGACGACGAAGTCGTATTCGTACGTCTCTCCGGGGGCGATTGCCTCGGCCGGTTGCCCGTCCTGGTCCTGAGGAACCACCAATCCGTGCCAATGCACGATCGATTCCTGATCAAGTCGGTTCTCGAATGTCACGCGAACGCGTTGGCCCTGGCGCACGTGGAGCGTTGGTCCCAGAAAGGATCCGCTATCGCTGACGCTCGCGATATCGCCATCGATCACCTCTGCGCTGTACGACAGTACGTCGGTCGTGACATCGGACGAGATGGAAGCTGTCGACGGTTCTGCCCAGAGCCGGAGATGGAGATCACGCACATCTGGTTCCAGTACAGGGCTCGTGATGGTGGTGTCGGTCACCGGAGGAATCGTCGTGATCGTGGTCGAAGGCGCCGCGTTCGAATCACAGCCGCCAACAGCGGCGAGGGCGCCAGCTCCCAAGAAGAATTGCAGGGCCTGACGGCGGGACATTCCTGAATCAACCATGGCGGGACCCTAACGCTCTTTCAGCGGTGTCGGGGTGGTGAGCGCTGGCTGGCTCAGCTCTTGGGTCGGCTCTCGGCGGTGCGAGCCATCCGATTTGCCATCAGGCGCCAGATCGGCGCATGGATGGGGAGCAGGGACCACCAGTACAGCCTGCCCAACAGTCCGTGCGGTACGAACCAAGCGACCTGTGTGAGGCGCGAACCGTCGTCGGCTGGTGTGACCGACCATTCGAGCCATGCCTCGCCCGGCACCTTCATCTCGGCGCGTAGCAGCAGTCGGCCGGTGCTCGGGTCGATCTCGGCGACACGGAAGAAGTCGAGCGACTCACCCGGTCGCAGGTCCTCCGGATCACGCCTGCCGCGTCGCAATCCGACGCCTCCGACGAATTGGTCGATCCAACCCCGCACCGACCAGGCCCAATTCATCGCGTAGTAGCCGACATCTCCACCGATGCGTGTCACCGACCAGAAGAGATCCTCAGGAGGAGCAGCCGACATCGCGACTCTGCGGTCGGTATGTACCTTGGCACCCGCCCACGCTGGATCGCTCGGGAGTGGTGCTCCGGGGGACACCAGTGCGTCAGACCATCGAGTCTCGACTTCCGAATGGGAGATGCGGTAGAGGGCTCTCTCGAGGGATTCCTGGTAAGGAATGAGATCGCTCGGATCGAAGCCGGGTGGGGATTCTCGCTCCACCACAACATCATTGAGGAGGCTCTCGATCAGAGGCCGTGCGACATCGACGGGGAGCGGCGTAACCAGACCCACGAAGATCGGCGACAGGCGAGTGCTGAAGACAGGCAGCGGGATCACCGGACGCCTGCGAAGACCCGCTACATCCGCGTAGGTCTGCATCATCTCCTCGTAGGTGAGAATGTCAGGACCACCGATATCGAGGACCATGTTTTTCGGATCGGGATAATCGAGCACGGAGACCAAGATCTCGAGCACATTTCGAACCGCAATCGGCTGACATTTCGTTTCAACCCACCGCGGTGTCATGAAGACGGGGAGTACGTCAGTCAGGTGACGGATCATCTCGAACGACATCGATCCTGACCCGATGATGACCGCGGCACGGAATTCGACGACGGGTGTCCGTCCCTCAGCGAGGACTCGGCCCACTTCTTGGCGACTGGCAAGATGCTCGGAGAGAACCTGGTCCTCGGCACCCTGGCCTCCCAGATAGATGATTTGGTGCACGCCTGCCCGATCGGCTGCATCGCGAAAGTTGGCAGCGGCACGGCGACCCTCCTCTGCAAACGTCTTGGGGGATCCCTTCATGGCGTGGATCAGGAAGTAGGCGGCATCGCAGCCTGCAAAGGCGGCGTCCAAGGTCGACGAATCGAGAGCGTCCGCAGCCACAACCTCAACCTGATCACGCCACGGATCAAGGGTGAGTTGATCCGGGTCGCGAGTCATGCAGCGCACATCGTGCCCACGATCCAGCAACCGGG
>CBETWC010000319.1:0-2695 GCA_965539925.1 uncultured bacterium | reverse complement strand
CGCCATTGTTCGACGTCGTCGAGCATCACGCTCCTCACCGGCCGTTGGGTCAACGACTCGACAAGGCGCTCCTCCACTGCCATCTGTGACGCGGTGATGCTGACGAGACGCTCTCTGGCGGAAGTCGACCGCTCCAGGACTCCTGCCAATTCCGGGTCGACCGAGGCGATCAGTCCGATGGATGCAGCGTCGAGTTCGAGCCCACTGAAGGTCACTCCCACAACGGCGAAGGATCGGGTGATGTGTCCGGGGATCCCGGTTGACAGAGCTTCGGCCCGACGATCCATCGCCAGTTCAAGCCGTTGTGTTGCTCCAGCGGCAGCAGCATCGAGCCAGGCCAAGCTCTCGGCGTGGACGAGAACCGGGTCCTCTGCGGACGCGTCAGCAGGGACCGCGACGGACGCGGCAAGAGCGAGAACAAGGAGGGGGATTGCGAGAGATCGCATCAGAACGCGAAATGCTACGGTAGATGCCCGCCAACCGTAACGAAGTTCTCACTGGCGAGGTCGGACTCCAGAGACCGAAAGGCGTTTCGGTTTCACGTACGTACCCCTCCTAGGATGCAGGCCGTGGAATCCATCCTCATAGCAAACCGTGGCGAGATCGCTGTCCGTGTCATACGTGCTGCCCGAGACCTCGGCATTCGAACGATCGCCATCTACTCCGAACTCGACCGCGATGCCGTGCATACCTCCATGGCAGACGAGGCTTGGAACGTGGGCACTGCTCCGGCGGCCGAGTCCTACCTCAATATCGATCGCATCCTCGAGGTCGCCAGAGAATCCGAAGCTGCTGCCATCCACCCCGGATACGGGTTCCTGGCTGAGAACGCCGCGTTTGCCCAGAGAGTTGTCGACGCCGGATTCATATGGATCGGTCCACCGCCAAGTGCCATCGACATGATGGGTGACAAGATCGAGTCCCGTCTTGCCGCTGAGAGGGCAGGTGTTCCCGGCGTACCTGGTATCAACGAGCCGCTCACTTCATCTGACCAGGTCGCTGACTTCGCCGATGAGCACGGCCTCCCCGTCGCCATCAAGGCGTCTGCCGGTGGAGGAGGACGTGGGCTCAAGGTCGTTCGGGATGCCAAAGACCTCTCCGGGGCCTTCGAGGCAGCGGGCAGAGAAGCCGCGGCCTGGTTCGGCAATCCCGCGGTCTACGTTGAGCGGTATCTCGAGAACGCCCGGCACATCGAGGCGCAGGTCCTGTTCGACAGCCACGGCAACGGAGTCTTCCTGGGCGAACGCGACTGTTCGCTCCAACGCAGACACCAGAAGCTCGTCGAGGAATGCCCTGCGCCTGGACTCACGGCCGACGAGCGGGTGCATGTGGGAGAACTGGCTCTCGCTCTCGGGCATGCGGCCGGTTACGAATCGGCCGGAACGGTGGAGTTCCTCTACTCGGGTGGCGAGTTCTACTTCCTCGAGATGAACACCCGCATCCAGGTGGAGCACACAGTCACAGAGGAGGTGTTCGGTGTCGACCTCGTAACCGAGCAAATCCGGATCGCCAATGGGGAAGAGCTCTCGATCAAGACAACACCTGATCCGATCGGTCACGCCATCGAGTTCCGGATAAACGCAGAGGACCCCTCACACGACTTCATCCCGAACCCGGGAACTCTCGTGAAGTACAAGGAGCCGGGTGGTCCTGGGATACGGATCGACTCCGGCGTCGTCCAGGGATCTGAGATCAGCCAGTACTACGACAACATGATCGCCAAGCTCATCGTGACAGGCCGGGACCGCGAGGAAGTCATCCACAGGGCTCGACGCGCATTGATCGAGTACGAGATCAGCGGAGTCGACACGACCATCCCTGCCCACCTGGCGATCCTGCGCAACGAGGACTTCCTCGAAGGAAGGGTTTCGACCCGCCTCGTCGAGGACAAAATGGACTTCACGCGTGTTGAACGATCAACCGCACCGACCCTCCCCGAAGACGAGGAGCTCGCTGAGCGGAACCTCACCGTGGAAGTCGGCGGTCGCCGCTTCACGGTCAAGTACTGGGCGAAGGTGATGACTGCCCCCGGTTCGGGCAAGCGCATCGCGCCACGCCGGAGAGCGCCGAAGCTCTCCAAGCAGGCCGGGTCTGGTGGGGGCGAGGGCGTCGTCGTCGCACCGATGCAGGGAACGATCGTCAAGATCCACCACAAGGCCGGAGAATCTGTCGAGGCTGGAGAACCGGTATGCGTCCTCGAAGCCATGAAGATGGAGAACGAGATCAAGGCTGATGTCTCTGGTGAGATCGTCGAGCTCAAGGTGCAGGTCGGCGACACCGTGTCTTCCGGCGCACCGATGATGATCATTCGGTAGCAACCTCCCACATGGGCAAAGAAGTGTCTGATTCTGCGTTGGAGATCAGGAAGAGCATTTGCGGTATCTGCCCTGCCGGCTGCTGGGTGGACATCGGGATACGCGACGGCGAACTCGAGACGATCGCCCCTGATGAGAGCCACGTGCTTGGCATGCTCTGCCGACGAGGACGCCATGCCAAAGAGATCGTGTACTCACAGGATCGCCTCCGCCATCCGCTGAAACGGGTGGGCCCAAAGGGATCTCACGATTTCGAGGAGATCTCCTGGGATGAGGCGTATGACCTGATCACAGACAACCTCGAGCGGATCAAGGCCGAGTCCGGCCCTGAGGCGACTGCCGTCTACACCGGACGAGGAGCATTCGAGCTATCGCTGTGC
>CBETWC010000318.1:0-2723 GCA_965539925.1 uncultured bacterium | reverse complement strand
GGACGGGCATCCGTTGCCGGCACTCCTCTCGTCGTCTGGCCGGATGCCCCAGACTCCGAGCTTGGCCCAGCAACTGTTCCCGTCATCGTGGGTGCAAATGTCGGGTCCACCTTGGCCGACGCTCTGCTGACACACCCCGCGTCCACGCCATCGAGTGGCGACTCCGTCAAGGTTGCATGGACCGAGCCCGGCAAGCCGCATCGTGGTGGAACACCGATCTCCTTCCCTGAACCCGTAGGAATGGCATGGACAGATGAACGCTCGGCCGGGCGATTCGTTGCCTACAGGGATGATGAGTGGGCCGGAGCCACAACGATCGTCGAAGGGGTTGACGGCAAGCGCATCGTCGGCGTTGCCGACCACGGACCACACCTCGAAGCCATCACACTCGTCTCGGTTGGATTCGTCGCGGCAAGTGGCGCGTTCAGCTCAGGGATACAGTCCTCTCAAAACGCGCTGCCGGCGATCCTTGACGAGGCTCGAAATCTGGAACTCGATGTTGCTGTCTGGCGTTCTACTTCCTGAAGCCCAACATGATTCGACTACTGCCCCTTCTCGCTCTGCTTCTTGCGGCTGCCGCCTGTACGCCGTCAGGTAGCACCGCGACCGTGCCCGACGGCTCGGCAGCGCCTGGCTCAACGACAATTGACTCGACCACAATTGACTCGACCACGGCCACCTCACCGGCCCAGTCGTTCGCAGGTACCGTTGATGCACCAGACTTCCCCGAAGGGCTCGAGTGGATCAACACGGCTGAACCGATCTCTCTGAACGAACTGAAGGGCAAGGTCGTCCTGCTCGACTTCTGGACCTACGGGTGCATCAACTGCATCCACGTGATCCCCGATCTCAAGAGGCTCGAGGCGGAGTATGCGGATGAACTCGTGGTCATCGGTGTGCATTCTGCCAAGTTTGCCAACGAGGGGAAGACCGACCAGCTTCGTGAGATCGTCCAGAGATACGGCCTCGAACACCCTGTCGTCAATGACGACGAGTTCGCTGTCTGGAATGCGTGGGGTGCCAATGCATGGCCAACAGTTGCTTTGATCGACCCCGCAGGGAAGGTGGTCGGGATCAGGGCTGGCGAAGGTGTATATGAGGCTGTTGAGCCCACCATCGCCGGACTCGTCGTCGAATTCGGTGCAGCGGGTGCCCTCAACACGGACCAGATCGAATTCTCGCTCGAGGCGGACGGAGAGCCGGCCAGAGCCCTCAGCTACCCGGGGAAGGTGCTCGCAGCCGAAGGAAGGCTGTGGGTATCGGACACGGGACACAACCGCATCCTCGAAATTGACCCTGACACGGGCGATGTCCTCGCTGCCTATGGATCGGGCGAACAAGGATCACAGGACGGACCGGCTCTCTCGGCATCATTCGACTCGCCACAGGGTCTGGCACATCACGACGGTGTGTTGTACGTCGCAGACACCAACAACCACCTCATCCGGGCGATCGATCTACAGAGCGGTGCAGTGTCCACCATTGCTGGGACAGGAGAGCTTGGATACCCCGCGCTCGCTGGTCCGGCAGACGATGTTGCGCTCAACTCCCCGTGGGCGGTCCTGTTCAACGAAGGAACGCTGTATGTCGCCAACGCGGGGAGCCACCAGATCATCTCCATAGACCTCGATGAGGGTTCGGTGGTACCGCTCGTCGGAAACGCCAGGGAGAGCACCGCGAACGGACCCTTCGACCTTGCAGAACTTGCTCAGCCGTCCGGCCTTGCACTGTCCGATGACGGGATCCTGTACTTCGCCGATTCCGAATCAAGCTCGATCCGTGCCGCCGATCTCAACACACAGATCACACATCTCGTCGTCGGCGGAGACGCCAACCTGTTCGAGTTCGGGGACGAGGACGGTCAAGGAAACCTGGCACGGCTGCAACATCCCCTCGGGACGGCGCTCGATGGTGAAACGCTCTATGTCGCTGATACGTACAACTCGAAGATCAAGCGGATCGACATCTCGACGAATACCGCGACCAGCTGGATCGGCTCGGAGCCCGGCTGGGCAGACGGTGCAGCCGCCAAGTTCAACGAACCTGGCGGTCTCTCGGCTGCCGGGGGGCTTCTCTACGTTGCCGACACCAACAACCACGCCATCCGGGTCATAGACCTGGCAACGGGTGAGGCATCAACGCTGATTCTCAAGGGCGTAGAGAAGTTCGATCCACCCACAGGATTCAGTGGAGATATCGTCACGCTCGACGCAATCGCTGCGAACGCCGGTCCAGCGTCCATCACCATCGACTATCACCTCCCTGAGGGCTACAAGGTCAATGAGGAAGCGCCGTCGTCACTGGTGATCACGGGGGGAGACGAACTCGCATCTCTATTCGGCGGAGCAGTGTTCGACCTCACAGGAACGGAACTGCCGGTGTCCATTCCGCTGGACCTTTTCGAGGGGTCCGACGTCCTCACGATCGACGTGATACTGATCTACTGCGAAACCGAAGCGACAAGCCTCTGCCTGATCGACCGAGCCCGCTTCGAGATTCCCCTGGAAGTCGGCCCCGCAGGCGCGTCGACCAGCATCAAGCTCAACCGAACAATCAACCTGACACAATGAACACCAGGACTGTCACCCATGTCCCCGGTCCGTACACTCCCTGAAGGGAGGACATTCTGTCGTCCTGCCTTCTACGTTCTACCGCTTCTTCTACCGCTTCGCGAAGCGAGCTACGAATGCTCCACGGTTTCGGCCTCGGTGAGGTCGGAGTTT
>CBETWC010000317.1:0-2736 GCA_965539925.1 uncultured bacterium | reverse complement strand
GTTCCGCGGCGGCGAGTTCATCGCCTGTGAGCCGCTCACCGAGTTCGAGGACTACGAGTTCACCGGATCCCTCGGTCATCTTCCGATGCACCTGTCACTTCACTCAGAGGTGGCAACGCTCCCGGTCAGCTTCGCTGAAAAGGGTGTCCAGGAGTGCTTCTTCAAGATCAACTACTGGGGCATGGACAAGGGGATCGTCGAGAAGGTGCGGGTACTCGCCGAATTCGGATTCGACGGCACTGACCCGGTCGCCGTAGGAGGCGTCGATGTCGTACCGAGGGAATTCACGATCGAGATGATGGGCAACTTCGTCCCTTCCGCGTTCGAGATTCTCACCGCGCCGGAGAACGAGCCGGGCGACTGGGCGAAGGAGATTGTCTCGGACGTCTCTGGCACCATCGATGGCGAGCCGGTCAGGTATCGGATGGGGGTCCTGACGCTCAAGGGTGCCCTTCCGACCGGTGTCCTGCCAGCACGGGCGGCCGCATGGCAGGCAGCGGGCAAGGTCGCACCGGGAGTACACCCCCCTGAGCTGGCCTTTGACCCCGAGCCATTCCTGAGAGAGTTGCTCGAGCGCGGTATCGAGACACAGGTCTCGGTGACAAGAGGGCTCTAGAAGCGACGCCTAACGCCTCGCAACTTCGCTGGTCCCCCCTGAACGGAGGACATAGATTGCGACGAGCAGGGCGATTGCCGTGCCGAACAGGAGGCCTCCGACGACGTCGGTGAGCCAGTGGGCTCGCAGGTAGGTGCGACTCCAGGCCATCAGTACGGCGTAGACGACTCCTGCCGACAGGAACAATCGATACCGGTTCGGCCAGAGAATCCCGAGCAGCAGTGCAAGACCGATAGCCATCGCTGCTCCCGAGACCATCGCGTGACCGGATGGGTATGCCGCGGATATCTCATGTACGAGGCCGTTCAACGGACGCTCGCGACCGATGACCGCCTTGGTGATCTTCGAGAGCACCTGGGATCCGGCAACGATTGCGATCCACGCAAACAGGATCGGCCACTTCCGCGCAACTGCGAATGCGATCGCGACTGCAACTGTCGTTGCGGTCGCGATGAGCGGCCCGCCGATGTGGTGGAAGAACTCGGCAACGCCGACGATCCACTGTGTCTCACCGTTCGCCATGGCGGTATTCCATGCATCGTCGAGGATCTGGGTCCAACCAGGGACGACAAGCGCGGTCAGAACCGCGAAAGCGCCAAGGAACCAAGCGCCGAAGATGCTCCAACGATGAAACGGCACCTCGGTCGAAGCCATGATCCTCCTAGACGGAGTACGTGGTTGTCTCGTAGCGCCTGGAGCTCAGGCCGCCGCTCGTCCAAGAGGCGAAGTCGGCAAGAACACCCATTCCGAGGATGACCCAATCGAATCCCGTGATCCCGAAGGGGAATACCGAGACGTACATCAATGTGGTCCACGGCGCGAGGAAGAAGCCAGCGAACGCGTAGAAGAAGTTGTCGAACGCGAGGTTCCATCGCACCTGGTCGATCAACCACCACATGAGTATCCCGAAGCGCGGGCCGATGAGAACAAGCGAGGCGAACAAGCAACACATGGCGATCTTCCTGGTTGGCTACCGGATCGAATCTAGCTGATACCGAGGACCAGAGCGATACTGCACGTATCCGTTCAGCTCAGTTCGACCCGACGACATTGGCGCGGATGAACTCGACAACATCGGGGAAACTCGACTCGAATGGACCGAGATCGCTGTGTGCTCCGTCAGGTACAACCAGCAATTCGGTGCCTGGCCTCCGTCTGGCCAGTTCGTAGGAATCCTCGACGGGGACCACATCATCCTGTCCGCCGTGCACAAGCAGGAGCGGCACCGAGACATGCTCGACGCGAGCACGAGGGGCGATGACATCGAAGCCCTTCCCGATCATCGTCTCGATCGCTCGCAACACGGCCCATTTGATGGGGCGTGGGAGTTGGATGCTCTCGTTCATCAACTCACCGGGGTGAGCGAAAGAGGCCACAGCGACAACAGCCGAGACATCGTCGTGGTACGACGCGTAGTAGATCGAAGCTGCTGCACCAACAGAATGTCCGATGACAGCGACATCCGTTACATCATCGCGCTGCCTCAGATACTCGACGGCCGTTCCCAGATCCTCGGCGAACCGCAGCATCGAGACATGGTCATCGTGTTCTGAGAGTCCGTGATTCCGTACATCCAGGAAGAGGGAGTGCAGCCCAGCCGTATGGATGGCAGGTGCCAGATCGAGCATGTGGGCAGCGTTGCCACCCCAGCCGTGCAGAACGATCACCGCCGGAGCGCTTCCGCCAGCGGAGACGAACCAACCGTGCAGCCGGATGTCTCGCGGATTGGTGATCCACACCTGCTCTTCGGGAAGTCCAAGATCAGACGGCGACTGATGGACCTCTCGCTGCGGCGGCCTCCAAGCCCTCTTGAACAGGCGCGGGGCGACAGCAACCACACCCGCACCAATCACCAACGGAACAGCAAAGGCTTTTCTCATCTGAAGAAGGCTATCGGCTTTCAGCTTTCGGCCATCAGCCAGCGGCTTTCTGCGTCTGGATTCTGGATTCTGGCATCTGGTATCTGATCTCGGAATACAGACCGTTTCCTATCGTTGCTACTCCCATGGATACACATGACCTGATTCACCATCGCAAGGAGAAGGACGAGTTCTTCGGACTCAGTCCCCACTCACCTGTGCCGCCAGAAGACCGGTCATCGTTCGCGGGGCTGAGCTACT
>CBETWC010000316.1:0-2743 GCA_965539925.1 uncultured bacterium | reverse complement strand
CACCAGTCGGCGGATACCTTTCTCGAGTCGGTCGCGGAGCTCTGCCAGCCGGTTGCCAGCGGTCACGGATTCCGAAGCCAGGTCGGCGGCTGCGCCCATGCCCACGATTGCAGGGACGTTCTCAGTTCCTGCCCGCAACTCGTGCTCTTGTTTCCCTCCGTGGATGAGCGATTCGAGTTCGATGCCCTTGCGTACGTAGAGCGCACCGACGCCTTTCGGGCCATGGAACTTGTGCGCTGCGATGCTAAGGAGATCGACGTCGAGATCGTTGACATCGACCGGAATCTTTCCCGCTGCCTGAACTGCATCCGTGTGGAAGAGCACGCCTCTGTCGTGGGCGATTCGGCACAGCTCCTTGATGGGCTGGATGGTGCCAACCTCGTTGTTGGCCATCATGATCGATACCAGGATCGTGTCAACGCGAAGTGCAGCCCTGAGCTGTTCCGGGTCAACGAGTCCCAATTCGTCAACCTCCAGGTACGTCACCTCGTACCCGATGCGTTCGAGGAAGGAGGCCGCTCCCAGGATTGCGGGATGCTCGATCGTGGTGGTGATCAGGTGGCGACCCTTGTCGGCGTGGCGGAATGCCACACCCTTGAGGGCGAGGTTGTCCGCTTCCGAACCACCACCGGTGAAGATGATGCTTCGTGGACGCGCCTTGATCAGCCTGGAGACCTGACGGCGCGCCTGAACGACTGCCCGACGGGCATCCTGTCCGGTCTGATGAATACTCGAAGGGTTCCCCGGGGCGTCCTCGAGATAGGGTGCCATCGCCTCACGGGCCTCATCGGCCAAGGCTGTGGTCGCGTTGTTGTCGAGATAGATGCGTCGTCTCTTCGGGCGAGGCTGAACGAACGACTCGATGGAATCTGTGATACGGGTCCGGGCAGTTTCTCTGGTCGCCTCTGTGCCCTCTTCGCTCTTGACGACCTCACACAGGAGCGCTTTGTAGACGGGGAATCCCGAGATCTCGTCGTAGTTGTCGAGGTCGGTGAGGATGTTCACATTCCACTGCTGCCATGCCTGCGGGCCCACCGCAGTTCCACCGCCCATGTTGGCCTCCACAGCCCCTGCAACGATCGCGTCTGTGACAACGGCGCGGAAGGGCACTGCACCGCGCAGGGTGCGCACCTCAACGAGATCACCGGTGGCGATCCCGCGTTCGGCTGCATCCGTGGCATTGATCTGGACGGTCGGCTCGGGGCTGTCGACGACGAGGCCGGGAACTCCGTGGTGTTGGGAACGGAAATCGGTTTGGGGTCGTGCCCCCGAGTTGAAGACAAGCGGATAGCTGGTGGCCACGTCGGGGGTCGCAATCGGTCCTTCGATCGGCTCTGTGTACTTGGGCAGGGGTTCGTAGCCGTAGTCCTCGAGGATGGTCGACCAGATCTCGAACTTGCCCGTCGGGGTGTCGAATCCCGGGGCGCCATCGGGTCTGAGTCCACCCTTCTGCCACTTCTTGTACTCCATCATGGGAGTGTCGATCTTCACCCAGCCGCCAGCGTCTCTCACGTCCTCGACGGTGTAAGCGGATCCGTCGAGTGCCTGGCGAATCATCTCGTCCTCGGTCTTCGGGAACAGGTCACCGTGGCCGAGTCTGGCGGCGAGCTCAGCCATGATGAGGTAGTCGTTCCGAGCTTCGCCAACAGGCTCGATCACCTTCTCTCGAAGCCTGAAGATGGGGCCGTACGTCATATAGGAATCGATCTCGAACATCGTCGTTGCTGGGAGCACAACATCGGCGTAGCGGGCGTCCGCGGTGAGGGTCCGATCGATGCACACGACGAAGTCCAACTTGGAGAGCGTCTCCTCCCACACCGGTGTCTGTGGCCAAGAGGTGAGTATCGATCCACCGTGGATGATCAATCCACGGATCGCATATGGATCCTCATGCAGGACCGCATCCACCAAAGCTGAGGCGTGGCCCTCTCCCCGGTACTTGGAGTAGAGCGGGAACTTGTCGAAACCTGCCGCCCGATCGATATCAGGGTTGGGCTGGTTACAGGATCGGTTGATCGGGAAATGTGTGTCGAGCATCGCGAGGCCGATGCCACCGGGCACGTCCAGTTGACCGGCCAGGGCGAAGAACGACTGGACCGCGCGGATTGCCTGAATGCCGCTGTTGGAGTATTCGAGCCCGGTGTACATCAGAGGACAGGCACCGGCTGCGTCTGCGACACGACGGGCGAGGTCCCTGATGGTTTCCGCCGGCACCCCCGTGATGGTCTCGGTGACTTCGGGGGAGAAGTGCGGCACATAGGTGGAGAGTTCGTCGAAGCCGTGGCTCCAGTTTTCTGCGAAATCCTCGTCGTAGAGATCCTCATCGATGAGCACGCCGATCATCGACAGGGCCAGCGCCCCGTCTGTACCCGGACGGATCGGAACCCATTGGGCACCGCAGCGGTCAACGGTTGCAGTGCGACGAGGGTCGATGACGACGATGTCGGCGCCGCGAGCCGCGGCTGCCTCGAGCCGGTGCATGTCAAGAGGAGGGGAGTCGGTGGCAGGATTTGCGCCCCACACCAACAGCATTTCGGCGTTCTCGATGTCGGTGAACATGTCGATGAGCATCCGGCCCATCGTCACATGGGGGGCGATGATGGCGAACGAGACGTAGCACAGCGCACCCACTCCCATCGTGTTGGGAGAACCGAAGGGAAACAGCACATTTGAAGCCGAGGAGACAGGAGCTTCCCGCGGCTGGTACATGTCGCACAGCGATAGCTCGAATGCTCCTCGTCCG
>CBETWC010000315.1:0-2744 GCA_965539925.1 uncultured bacterium | reverse complement strand
CAAGATCCTCGACCTCGCCAGCCTCCAAGGGGGTGTCGTCACACGAGACCAAGCGATCAGCCTCGGGTTCTCCCCTACTCAAATCGACCGCAGGCTGGCGACCGGCCGATGGCAGGCTGTCGCCAATGGAAGCTATCGACTGGTTTCAATGCCTGGCCGCCTTAATCTCGCTCGTGCAGCCGTCGCGGTTCTCCCTCAACCGGTTGTGTCGCACTACTCGGCAGCCGCGATCCATCAGATACGCTCCGTGCCCGCCGATACCGTGTCGGTGACGGTGGCAGCGAGAACGACGCATGTGTTTCCGGGCGTTCAAGTGTTCCGCACGGATGACCTCGCTCACGACCACATTGAGCGTCGCAAGGATCTTCCAGTGACAACTCTGCACAGAACAGTGACAGATCTCGCTTCAGTGCTCTCCCTGAAGCATCTTCGGCACGTCGTCGATGACCTGCTCGCGGACGGGCGATGTGAGATCTCAGGATTGACGTCTGTCCTTGAGTCTGTCGCCCGTCGCGGCAAGCCCGGAGTGAGCAAGATGCGCAGCGTGCTCGAAGAACGTTCGATCGTCGATGAGAACCGGTCACCACTCGAAAGGGCCGGGCTTCAGCTGTTGGTGGACGGCGGGTTCGACGGATATCGCGCCGAGTTCCCAATCCCTTGGGCACCGAGCAAGAGGTTCGATGTCGCATTCCCATCGGAGAAGATCGCTATTGAATGGGATTCGCGACGATGGCACACGCTTGCAGACGCCTTCCAACGCGACCGAGAACGCGATCGGCTGGCCATCGAGAACGGATGGAGGGTTCTGCGTTTCACCTGGCACGACGTTCACGAGAGTCCGAACGCGGTCATCGAGACAATTCGTGCTGTTCTCGGACACTGACAGAGCCGGCGATGCTGATCACCCAGCGCAACCCGCGGGTCCTGAACCGTTGCCACGACGGTCCAGAGCCCGAAGAACAGTCGGAGCAGCTCGATGAGCTGAAGGGGTTCGTACTGCGGGCTGGAGACCGTCGCCACGACGGTCTAGAACCCTGGGTTCGCAGCTTGGGGGTTAGGTGGTGACTTTGTAGCGGCGGCGGACGTTGCGGTTGTAGGCGACGGCCACGCCGATGACCAGAACGAGGGCTGTCACCACGAAGAGGGGGATGAGGAATCGTGCGGTCCATGGCTGTTCTACCTCGTCCGCCTCGGCAGGGGGGACGACGACGGCCGGTCCGTCTCCGGCTGAGATCGGCTCGACACCGATGGTTGTGTCGGTCGTGCCGTCTGATGCTCCCCCGGCGTCTTCCGTGGCGAACGCTGGTGCCGCGACGACGAGGGTCATCAGGGCAACGAGGGCGAGGGCGGCAATGCGGTTGATCGGTGACATGGAGCGAGAGGATAGACACTCCGGCGACGCCACGGGGATCAAGTGCCAAACGCAGAGAACGCCGGGGTTACCGGCGTCCTGCGCATTGTGCTTGGTTTGACTAACTCAGGCGTCTGTCTTGACGATCCGACCCCGAAGGCGCGGATACTTGGTTGGGGCGTGTGTGTAACAGAACTCACGCTTGTTGTACTGGGAAAGCCTTGTGTTGCATCCCTTGTGGGCACAGCTTCGCGCCGTCGAATAGGTCTTCGGCGCACGGTTTGAACCCGTGAACTTGCGACCCTTCAGTGCGGTCTCCTGCATACTGACCTCCATGAGCGGGACTCTGGGTGCGTCAGCAGTCAGGGTCCCCCGTATTGCGTTCTTGTTGTATCAACGCTCGGAGGGTGTCAAAAAGTTCCTCAGGCGGCTCAGTTTTTCCGCCCTCGGCGATCTTTTCCTTCAGAGAGGTCTCGAATTGGAACGCGCTCATGCAGTGTCCACAACGCTTCAGGTGCCACTTGATCCGCGCTTTGCGGGTCATCGTGAGCTCGTCATCGAGGTACTGATAGACGTATTCGACTGCGTGTTCGCATCCGCTCATTCGGTTGGCTCCACTAGTCCGTGTTCCACTGCCAAGTTCCATAACTTCCTTTGGAGAGCTTTTCTTCCCCGATGAAGTCGAGACATGACAGTTCCGATCGGAACATCGAGTATCTCAGCGATCTCCTTGTACGAGAATCCTTCGACATCTGCATACAGCACCGGCAGTCGGAAGTTCTCAGGGAGAGACTCAAGCGCTTCGACGATGTCCTTGTCCACGAACATGTCGAGCGCCTCGCTCTCGGCACTGACCTGTGCCCCTGAATGCTCACCGAGGCGCTTGAACAGGTAGAGGTCCTGGAGTTCCCCGAGCTCCACCTCATTCGGCCTTCGCTGCTTCTTGCGGTACTTGTTGATGTAGGTGTTCGTCAGGATTCGATAGAGCCAGGCCTTCAGGTTCGTGCCTTCGGTGAACGAGTCGTATGCGCGGTACGCCTTGAGAAACGTCTCCTGGACGACATCCTCTGCATCTGCAGGATTGCGTGTCATGCGCAGTGCGGCTGAGTACAGCTGTGGCGCGTACTGCATTGCGTCTTGTTCGAAGTTTGCCTGGTCAGCCATCGGGGGCAGGGTAGTGCAGGTACCAGACGTTCAGCCACGGGTGCGGGAACTTGCCGGTCACCCCCGTGCCGAACACGCACGGCTCCTCGACGGCGCCAATCGTGCCGCTGGCACCGTTGGCTATCCAACGCGACATCTTGCGCTGGTCCGACGTGTCGAATCTCCCCGCGAAGCTCGTCAGGTGATCGGCGAATGCTCCCAGGAGAATCGTCATGTCGGAGTCGTCGAT
>CBETWC010000314.1:0-2745 GCA_965539925.1 uncultured bacterium | reverse complement strand
GCCTGCCAATATCAGTACGCCGGATCTCCGGACCCAGTACCCGGCCTCCTGGACCTCTCTCCTCGTACCGACAAGCGAAGTCGCGGCAAATGCAAACGCCCCGATGCCGACGAGCACTCCGAACATGGCAGCCCAGCGGCCGACCCGTCCGAGCCACTCACCCGGAGCAGTGCTCGGCTCGTCGAACACCGGCAGCGGTTCAACTTCGGGTGCCTCCTGTGCCACCGAAGGCGTTTCGGTCGAATTGGCCAGCGCCTCTGGCACGTCGACGCGGAAAGTCACCGAACCTGACTTCGGATGCGCATCTCCCGCCTTCATGGTCCACCTGATGCCGTAGGCGCCATTCCTCAATGGCACGTCCGGCGTCACAATGATCCGATCAACCGCAACCTGGTCCACGGTCGCTGAGAGAGCCTCACCATCGGTATCGACGAGGACGACGCCATCGCCCGCGGGTTCGGCTGCCGTGGAGAAAGTGAGTTCGATTCCCGCAGGAACCGCGGTGAGGGTTGCGCCGTCGGCAGGGTCACTGGAGGACAATTCAACATGGGCAAGCGCGGGAGCGGCTACAAGGACGATCAGAAGAAGACTGAAGACGAGAATCTGAGCGAAGCGCCGCGACATGGTGAGCATCGTGTTGGTTCCTACCTACGAGTGGGTTCTGGTCAGAGCCAGAACAGGACGAGTGTTGTCAGAGAGACGCCACCAAGCGCCATTGCTGATGCGTACATCAGGGTCCGTGTCGACGCACGCTGGGGCGTGTTGTCCCCACCGAGAGCCTCAAGACGCTCGATGACACTGCCAGCCGTGAATGCTGCAACACCCGCCGCAGAGGGCACACCGCTGACGGTGAGAAGGGCACTTCGCGTGGCGGACCGATCACTGGTTCGAGAGTCGGCAGCGTGTTCGAGGGCGAACCTGAACGCTTCGACCAGTCGCCGAACCGGGGGGAACCACAGCGCGGCTGGTTCGATCATACCTACGAGGGTCAGATGCAGACGGTGATGAAGCGAGATGTGGGCTGCCTCGTGCTCCACGACCGACACGAGTTCTGGCACAGAGAGCTGGTCGAGGAGTCCTCCGGTGATCACAACCTGGGGGTGGCGCCCTCCATTCGCGTACGCCATCGGCTCACGAGCGTTCAGCACCACAAGGTCGTATCCCGCAAGGGCGAAATGCTTCCCCATCGATGGTTCGATGCGCAACCGTTCTTCGACCGTCCGAACCCTCCGGAATCCGACCACCATCGTCACGATCAATATGACAGCCGTGGTAGCAGAGAGCCACCCAACGATCGTGTCTCCGGGAAAGAAATGCCGATCGATCACCGACGCTCCCCCAACGGCGATGATCGCTGGTACGGCGCACACAACAAGGGCGACAAAGAGGAGAACGACGCCGCTCGACATCGTGACCGCGTTGTATCGAGTGAGCTCAACCGGCCGGAAGGCATTCCTCACGCGGCGGGCCGCCAACGGCATCGCCACAAGCCCGATCGTCGCGAAGATCAGAGCTTCAGAGAGAATGTCGCTCCTCATCGCTCCTCCAGGATGACCTTCAGCTTCTGACGTTCAGATGCAGAGAGCTGCTCAGCGAACTGGGCGAGGGCGATCGAGCGATCACCCGCGGTATCGAGAATCTCCTCCATCCGCGCCGCGGCATGCTCGCTGCGGGTCCGCAATGGAAGGTAGGCGTAGGCCCTGCTACTGCGTTCACGTTCAAGCCGACCCTTCTTCCACAGTCGCGCCAACACGGTCATGACGGTTGTGTACTCAACTCTTCGCTCAGCAGGGAGCCGGGCTTGCACATCGCGTGGTGTGAGCCACGCGTCGGCATCCCACAGGACGTCCATCACGGCGTTCTCGAGAAACGGATCTTTCGGCATTCGGTGTGTCCCAGCCTGTCGTGCTCTTCCCCTACCGGGGTGATACTACGACACGTCGTAGGAAACTGATACCAACATTTCTCGGAATCGGATCGGACATAGGTCTGGCGCCGGCTGATCCTCAATCCACGAAGTCGTCTGCGTCATCTTCCTCGTCCTCCCTGAAGGGAGGACATAGGCATGCACGCAATCTGTGTACCGAACAGTCCAACTCAGACGACCTCGTGGATTGGGGCTGATGGTGGCCAGAACAAGGCGGGCGCTCTGCGGCTTGCGTGGAGCGATATCGCCAACGGTGCTCTAGTGTCTCGTGCCATCAGTCGTCGGGAAGGAGGCATGGATGAGAATCATCGCAGCAGCATTGGGACTCGTGCTCACGATTTCCGCATGCTCGGCAAGTCCGCCCGAGTCTGATTTCCAAACGTTCGGCCTCGGTGTCGAGGATGCCCCGCCTGCCCCTGAACTCGATATCGACCGCGTTACCGCGGGACAGTCCACCTACGTGCAGAACTGTGCCGCCTGCCACCAACCCGATCTCTCCGGGGCACAGGATTGGAAGATACGTGACGAGAACGGTCGCCTCAAACCCCCGCCACTGAACTCGGACGGCCATGCCTGGCACCACTCCGACAGCCTGTTGATTGAAGTGGTCACGGACGGCTCATTCGACCCCGAGTCAGCCATGAAGGGATTCGCCGATCGGCTCTCTGACACCGAGATTGCTGATGTGATCGAATTCCTCAAGTCCACATGGGGGCCGGAGGAGCGATCCTTCCAATGGTTCGCCACGTGGCGAGAGACACAGCAGTAGCCGTGCGGATCTGTGATCCGCCTCCACCAAGGCGAGTCGCGCAATCCAG
>CBETWC010000313.1:0-2756 GCA_965539925.1 uncultured bacterium | reverse complement strand
TCCCGACAGCACGTTGACGCCGAGCGCAACGGACCAGAACGCCGAGATGCCAAATCCGATGATCCAGGATGACATCACTCCGATTGCACCGGCGCCGGCACGACGGGCTCGCTCGCGATCTACGAATAGGAGCACGACCGGTGCGAGGACAAGCGGCAGAACCGTGACCACAGCGACGATCGTCGTGATGATGTGCGCAAGCGCCGTCAGCCCAAGGACAATGCCAGCCCACACATCGAGCTTGCGGCCCTGATGAAATGCGCGGACTACCAGACCGATATACACGATGGACAAGGCAAATGACCAGCTGAACGAGAACTCACCTGCCAGCGTCGACTTGATGTTCGCACCGAAGATCGAATAGCTCTCCATGAACACGAAGAGCGACCCCGCAACTCCGGCCACCGCAGCTACGAAGCGTGTGAATCCCAAGGAACGGACGAAGAAGTACGAAGCTGGTGGAAGAGCAACGAGTCCGACAATCGTCACCAACTTGAACGCGATCCCGTAGGGCAGGATCAGATCAAGGGCGACTGTTGCAAGAGCTGGCAGAGGGAAGTAGAAGTACAGCACCGGGAACCCGGCGTACCAGTCCATGCTCCATCCGAGAACCCGACCAGTTGGAAGCACCTGTTCGAGGAGCACTTTGGGGAACAGCACATGAGCACCCATGTCTCCACCGGTTGGTGTGTTCGCTACAAGGAGGTATGGGAGGCGCCACAGCGACTGACCATCGCGCAGGATCGGTCCGAGCACCCCCGACATCGTGAGCAGTATCAGAAGCGTCGGCGCTGCCACAAGAGCGAACACGTACCACTTCGAAACGATCCGTTTCTTCTCCGAGTGATCCGGAAGTTCTGGTGGCGGGATCGAAGACTCGGGAGCTTCAGGTGGGGCAGCAGCTGTCACGGGGCAAGCGTAACGAAGAATCCGGATTGAAGAATGAGCTCAGCTCTTCTCAGCCTTCCTCTACGAGATCGATGATTCCATCAACGGCGATGGTCTCGCCTTCTCGATTCCACCACTTCGTCTCACACACGTGACACGAGCAGAAGATGACCTCGGTGCCATCAGGCAGTGTCATCTCGATCTCGATGACAGAGTTCTGTCCACACGACGTGCAGATGAGTCCTTCAACTGATGCCTTCTTCATAAGAAACCTCCGTCTGGGGCCGCTGCCCGGCGACCGCGTGCAGTATTGCATTACGCGCTTTGCGCGCCTAATCGTCTTCCACTTCGGGGATGTCATCCAGGCGACCGAGATACTTCGATCGCTGCTTGCCATCCTCATGCCAGTAGGCGTAAACGTATGGCCCGTGGGGGCACGTCGTACAGGACTCCTTCCCACATCTGACCATCTGTTTGCGGATCTTCGTGTCCGGTCCGAGACCGGGGAACTCATGCCCTCGCTGCTCCAACCGTGCCCGCGTCAACATGAATAGACGTCGCAGCTCAGGTTCATCCATCTCCCTGATGGCTTCGAGCACGTCCCTGTCAATCGGCATTCGTCAACCACCCTCGCCGACAAAGAGTCGGGGATCGGTCACCCGGCGATCGGTGGTCGTCCACCCAACCGGTGCAGTGAACCGGCCCGCGTGCTGTTCACACAGCATCATTCCGTCATAGGTGCGCTCATGCCCGCGGACATCGTCGAGATACGCGTGTGCATCAGCGTGGTCATATGTGAGCATCGTTGTGGCTCTAGCGGAGCAGCGGAGACAGGCAACCATCATGGCCGACGAACGGTAGGGCAGCTGAGCGAGCCAACCAAGGATTGTGTCATTGCACTCCGATTCCGGCGACTCGCACCGCCCGGTTCAGCGCCCTACGAGGCGGTACGCCGGACATCATCTTCACGACACCGCCGTCAACGTCCAACACAACCGTCAAGGGAACAGCGAGGACGTCCCAATTCTCGAAGCGGTGCGGTTCGAGATCATGGGTGACTTCCCGAAAAGGGATCGCCTCATCCTTGAGTACAGCGATCGCCGCCTTGCAGTTCCCGCAGTCCGTCGACGTGAACAGGACGACGCCTGGCCTATCGCCGACATCACCGACGCTGAGCTCTGGGTGCACCGGCTGTGCAAGCTTCCGTACAGCCATTGCGGCGAGTAGCGCGAGGCCGAACACCACAACGATGATGAGGATGCGGACGATCTGGGGGTTCACTGCCCGGGCACCCCGGTGACCAGCACGGCACCACGCTCACCCGACATCTCCCACGCGACCGAGATCGGGCCGTCAGCGTTGACCAGGTACCCGTATATCCCGATTCCAACATCAACCTCGACGCCGAAGATGGAACCGGGCTCAACGGTGAACGGTTCGTCGCCTCCGTGGTAGTCGACTTCACCGAGCGGCACGATCTCCACGGTCACAGCATCGACCCCTGCGTTGAGAATCCACATCGTGGTCTCGTTGTCCGGCAGCGTGTCGATGGGCACGATCCACTCTGATGCAGGACGCGCCACCCCAACCGTGCCTGCCATTCCCTTGATGAAGGACTCCTCGGTCTCAGCGATCTTTGTCGTCGACGCAGCCTCGGTCGTTGAGGTCGTAGCTTCTCCCTCGCTCGCGCCATCTCCCTCGCCACCTTCAACCTGAACAGTCGGGATCACAGCGACAACCGATGCCGCAATCGGCGCGGATGCCCTGAGCCGCACACCGAACGGTGGAGCTGCCAGGTCTGAGACCGGTATCAGCACGGGAATCTGGGAGTCGATGGTCACCTCTCTTGCACCGCGCACAGAGCCGTC
>CBETWC010000312.1:0-2764 GCA_965539925.1 uncultured bacterium | reverse complement strand
GAGGCTGAAGGGAGGACGACAGACGAGACCTCCGAGTCGTACTACGTCATTCGTACTACGTACTACGTCCCATGGCTGTCTCCCCGGCTCCAGTCGACCCAACTCATTTCCGAAATCCCGCACAACCTGCGTCTTGACAGCAACCCGCGGCGATACCATGGTGCCTGCGCACCCGACCCGTTCGAGGAGATGACATGGGCCAGCCCAAGGTTGTGATCGCAGAAGCGATCGCAGACGGAGGAATCGATTATCTCAAGACGTCGTGTGACGTTGTTGATGCTGTGGGCACGTCGCGCGACGAACTTCTCGCCCTTGTGGCAGACGCCTCAGCGATCATCGTTCGGTCCGCGACGCAGGTCGACAAGGAGATGCTCGATGCAGCCCCGAAACTCACCGTTGTGGGTCGTGCGGGGATCGGTGTGGACAACATCGATCTCGACACGGCCACCGAGAAGGGTGTCATGGTCGTCAATGCACCGAATGCCAACACGATCTCTGCTGCCGAACACACCATGGCTCTCCTTCTTGCCCAGGCCAGACGCATTCCCGAAGCTGACAAGAGCCTCAGAGAGGGCCGTTGGGACCGCAAGAAGTTCAAAGGCGTCGAACTCCATGGGAAGACTCTCGGAGTACTCGGACTCGGGAAGATCGGAACGTTGGTTGCTCAGAGAGCATCATCGTTCGGAATGCGGATCGTTGCGTACGACCCGTATGTGTCGCCCGATCGCGCCAAGCGGCTCGGTGTCGAGATGCTCTCGCTGGTGGATCTCTTCGAGGTAGCTGACATGCTGACGGTTCACCTACCGCGTACTGCTCAGACCGAGAACCTCATCAACGCGACGACCATCGAACAGATGAAGGACGGAGTCCGAATCGTCAATGTTGCTCGCGGCGGAATCGTCAATGAGGCAGATCTCGCCGACGCAGTCCGAAGCGGCAAAGTCGCTGGCGCAGCCGTCGATGTGTTCGATACCGAGCCGACGACCACGAGTCCTCTGTTCGATGTTCCACAGATCGCAGTCACCCCACACCTGGGGGCGAGCACGGTCGAGGCGCAGGACAAGGCGGGCATAGCGGTCGCCGAAGCCGTCGGTGATGCCCTCGGCGGCGAGCTCGTGCTCAGTGCTGTGAATCTGGACCTTGGACCGCAGGTCTCACCATCGAGCATGCCATTCATCCGATTGGCCGAGCAACTGGGAGTCATCTTCGCTGTGTTCTCCAAAGGGTTGCCCTCGAAGATGGAAGTGGTCACGAAAGGGCAGCTCGCCGGAGAGCCCGTGAAACCCTTCGCATTGGCGGTGCTCAAGGGAGCGCTCAGCGCGACGTGTGACACTCCCGTGTCGTACGTGAACGCGCCGCTGATCGCTGTGGAGCACGGGGTGTCGGTCGTCGAGAAACGCCAGAAGGAAGTCACGGACTATCAATCGACGATCCGGGTGTCGGGAGTTGTCGATGGCAGATCGAGAACGGTTGCAGGAACGTTCATGGAACGTAAGGGAGCCGTGCTGATCGGTGTGGACGGCTACGCGATCGAGGTCCCGCTCACCGATCATCTCCTCCTTGTTCGCAACGAGGATGTTCCCGGGTGCATAGGAAGGGTCGGGACATTCCTCGGGGAAATCGGAAGCAACATTGCAGACATGGTCGTCGGTCGTGGCCCTGATGGCACCGCGGCCATGATGGGCATCGCTCTCGATCAGCCGATCAGCCAGGACAATGCGGCCGGTCTGCTCGCTCTTGAAGGAATTGCGGCGGCGAGGTACATCGACCTGTCTTGAATCTCGTGCCGGATGTGGGGCGGTTCTTGTCAAGTGGAGTGTGCCGGACGTCGATGAATCCGGATGGGACTCACATTCTTGACAGGCTACGTCTTGGGCCAACATGGCGCTCAATCGGCGAGGCTCGCGTCGGCCGCAGCCAGCTCACAGGGCTCCAGTGTCGAAGAACACCTCGATCTCCACGAACGTGTCGATCGGTTGCTCATGGTGGTTGACGGCATCTGGTCACTGCTTGAGGATGACGGCTACACCGATGAACAACTGCTTGCCCGCATCCAGGAAATCGACGCCGCTGACGGCGTTGCCGACGGAAAGCGCACGCAGTTGGCTGCACAATGCGGTGAGTGTGGAGCCAAGGTCGCCCCTGGCTTGTCGTCATGCCAATTCTGTGGGACGGCTCTGCCAGAGGACTCGCACGATCCCCTCGGCGGCATTTGACCCGGCGACGCCTTCTGACGTATCGCTTCTACAGGAGCAGATACGTGAGCCAGCCTGCAGCGAGGCCGTAGAGGCCCGCAACGATGTCGTCCATCGTGATACCGACAGCTCCCGGGAGCTTCTCCGCCTGAGGCACACCAGGGAGCACCTTGAAGATGTCTGCAAGTCGGGCGACGACCACCGCAACGAGCCACGGCCAACCTGCAAGGCCGATGACCGCAACGAAGGTGCCAGCCATCTCATCCACCACGATCCAGCCGGGATCTGCATGGTCATCAGCGAACGGTCTGGCCGACCACAGCGACAACAGCAAGAAGGCGGCGAACACGGCAATGTGCCACCACCACGGTTGACGCCACCACAGCAGACCAAGGCTTGCCGCGAGGGCGGCACCGAAGGTGCCCGCGCCATTGTCCGACCCCCACAACCTGGACGGGATGAGACCCACCCCGAAACCCGATGCGATGAAGCGCTCCATGTCAGCAACGTAGTACGTAGTACGTATGACGTAGTACGACTCGCCATCTGCACGCCGAATGTGGTCTACC
>CBETWC010000311.1:0-2766 GCA_965539925.1 uncultured bacterium | reverse complement strand
TTGCTGCAGGTGGTGGACTCGGCGCCGTTGCACGTTGGGGTATTGCGTCGCTGATACCCAAGGCTGAAGGTGGATTCCCTGTTGGCATCACGATCGTGAACACCGTGGGATCGTTCCTTCTCGGGATCGTTGTCGGGTCCGTGGCAAGCAGTCAGGCCCTGGTCTCGACAGAACCCATCACGATCGGCTTCCTCGGTGGCTTTACCACCTTCTCGACCTGGATGGTCGACATCGAAGAGGCCCCCGGCAAGCGACTCACCGGAGCAATCACCATCGTCCCCATCATCCTTGGCTTCACCGCCGCCGCGGCGGGATTGGCCTTGACGTTGTAGCGGGGAGGAGAATCGAGCTTCGCTCGAATCGGAGGAGAGATCTGAACTCCGCCCAGATCGGGGGAGAGATTCAAGCTTCGCTCGAATCGCAAGAACCCGCTGGCGCTGAGCGAAGCTCAGCTCTCCGCCGCTCGCCGCAGGCGAGCTCTCTTCCGCTGGCCCCCGGCCAGCTCTCCTCCGCTGAGCGAAGCTCAGCTCCTCCCCCCCTTCAGTACTGCCCCGTCCGCACCGATAGAAACCCCAATGTCATCGGGACTCTTGAAACGCACCGAGCGCCATCGGCTCATCGGGTTTCTGCTGCGCGTTCGCGCTGCGGTCTATGTTGTCCTGGGCCTTCCTCTTGTGCTGATACCGTCGGAGTCAGGCGTGATCAAGGTGGGCAGCATCGTGCTTGTCGCGCTCGCAGCATTCGCCCCTTTCATCGTTCGGCGGGCCGACCGGTACGCCGGAGTGAGGATCTCCGTATCGATCGATCTTCTGACGTCGTACCTGCTCTGGCTCGCTGTTCCGTGGGCCGGGGGCATCTCGCTGGCGCTGGCGCTCTGGGTAGTAGCAATTGTCGTATTCCTCAGCCCTACGAAGAGTGCCTCGCGCATTGCCCTGCTCGCGGTGTCCCTCGAGCTCTCGAAGATCGCGGTGGTGCTCTCCGGCGTTGCTGTGTCGAGCGTCTCGTCACCTTCGGATGCTGCCGACATCGGATTGTTGTTCGCTCGGTCGGTTGCCCTCAGCGGTGCCTACCTGCTGTTCAGAGCCATCGACGTGTACGTGCAGCAGCTTGCGGCCGCAGCGGAGACCGGGAGTGAGCGCTATCGGAAACTGATGAATGCTGCTCCGACGGGATACCTGATCCAGGATGGCACCCGAATCGTGTATGCGAATGTGGCGGCAGGAGATCTCATGGAACGTCCTGTGTCGACTCTTGTCGGCTGCAATGTCACAGATCTGATCGCTGCCGGGGACCGATCGAGGATCGATGGTGCAATGCATGTTGCACTGGATCGGCTCGAGCCTGTGAGTCTCGAGAGCCTTCAGCTCGATATTGAGTCGTCCTCGGAGCGTTGGGTGGACGCCACGTGCACTGTTATCGACCACGGGCGTGATCTCGCCATCTTGATCTCGCTGCACGACCGTTCGGGGCAGCGCAGGGCTGAGATCGATCTCCATCGAACAGAGCTCGACTATCGCGAGTTCTTCGAGCGGATCCCGGTGGCGCTGTATCGATCGCTTCCGAACGGAAGGATCGTTCAGGCCAACGCTGCTCTTGTGGAACTGTTCGGTGCGGAATCCGAGGATGAGGTAACGGCCCTTGACGCTCAGGACCTCTTTGTGGATGAGGCCGACCGCGAGCATCTCACAGAGATGCTCGAAGAGGGAGACGTCGTCGTTGGATTTGAGGCTCGGATGAAGCGGCTCGATGGCCAGATGATGTGGGTGCGGGACACATCCCGACGAATCGAAACAGATCGGGGGGTCGCCTATGAGGGGGCCATGGTCGACATCACAGGTCGTCGAGCAATCGAGGACGAGCTGTGGTCAAGGGCTGCGCAGCAGGAAGCCGCTGCGACCATCGGCCAAATCGCTCTTGATTCAGACGACATTGCCGCGGTGCTCGATGAGATCACGAGACTCGTGTCTCGTGTTCTGGGTACCGAGGGTGTCGTGCTCCTTCAAAGGTACGAAGGAGGCGACTTCGGTCTGAAAGGCGCACACGACGGTTTCGACCTGACGCCTGACATGATGACAAGCATCGCCGACCGTGCGCACATGACGACAGCACCTGTGGTCCTGCGCTCCGAAGCAGAAGTCGGGTTCGCGTCGCCTGGCCTGTCAGAGATCGGAGTTCAGTCGTGTTCCGCAGTCATGGTCCCCGGCGTCGACTCTGACTTCGGAACACTCATTGCCTTCGCTCGCTATGAGAGGCTCTTCACTGCCGACGACATCAACTTCCTCCTGGCGGTTGCGAACGTGCTGGCTGCAGCCATTGACCGGTCGACTGCCAAGGCGAGGCTCGAGGAGCTTCTCAGGTCCAAGGATGCCTTCGTCGCCTCGGTGTCCCATGAGCTTCGCACGCCGCTCACGGTGGTCACAGGAATGGCGCACGAACTCAATGAGCAATGGATGAACCTCACCGATGAGGAGCTGGGCGAGTTCACCTTGATGCTGGTTGAACAGAGTCGTGACATGGCTGACCTGATCGAGGACCTCCTGGTGGCTGCTCGATCGACTGTCGGGAGCGTGGCCGTACGCACTGAGCGTGTCAGCCTCGAACACGAGATCGAGAGCGTTCTTGCTGGCTTCCCCGACACCGGGTCGTCGTTGATTTCGGTGCGTTCGACTCCGGGCAAGGCCATGGCCGATTCGAGCAGAGTGCGACAGATCCTCAGGAACCTCATCACGAACGCGCTCAGGTACGGCGGCTCCAATGTTGAGATCG
>CBETWC010000310.1:0-2772 GCA_965539925.1 uncultured bacterium | reverse complement strand
GGCCGTTTGCTGGCGAGAGGACGTTGTTCGAAGAGAGCATCAGAATGCGCGCCTCGGCCTGTGCCTCTGCTGAGAGGGGAAGGTGAACGGCCATCTGGTCGCCGTCGAAGTCAGCGTTGAATGCCTCGCACACAAGTGGGTGCAGCTGGATTGCCTTGCCCTCGATGAGCACAGGCTCGAATGCCTGGATACCGAGGCGGTGGAGCGTCGGCGCACGGTTCAGCAACACAGGGTGCTCCTGGATCACATCACCGAGTACGTCCCACACCTGGGAACGTCTCCTTTCGACCATCCGCTTTGCCGACTTGATGTTCTGGGCAAGGTCCAGATCGACCAGACGCTTCATGACGAACGGCTTGAACAGTTCAAGCGCCATGATCTTCGGCAGACCGCACTGATGCAGACGCAACTGCGGGCCGACAACGATCACGGAACGACCTGAGTAGTCGACACGCTTACCGAGAAGGTTCTGGCGGAAACGTCCCTGCTTCCCCTTGAGCATGTCCGACAGCGACTTGAGCGGCCGGTTGCCCGGTCCTGTCACCGCACGGCCGCGACGGCCGTTGTCGAACAATGCGTCAACTGACTCTTGAAGCATGCGCTTCTCGTTGTTGACGATGATCTCGGGAGCACCGAGATCGATCAGTCGCTTGAGCCTGTTGTTGCGGTTGATGACCCTGCGGTACAGATCGTTCATGTCAGACGTTGCAAAACGTCCACCGTCGAGCTGCACCATCGGGCGAAGGTCCGGTGGGATCACCGGAACGGCCTCGAGGATCATCCCCGTGGGATCGTTCTTGCCGTCAGCGAATGGCTGGACGACTTTGAGTCGCTTCTGGGCCCGCTGGCGACGCTGCTGGCTCCGCGGGTCAACGAGGTTCTCGCGAAGAAGCGCAACCTCTGCCTGCAGGTCCATGCGGACGATGAGGTCCTTGACGTACTCAGCGCCCATTCCGCCGGTGTAGTACTCGCCGTAACGGTCGACGATCTCACGCCACAGCTGCTCGGACTCGACCAGCTCCCTTGGCTTCATCGCCTTGAACGTGTCGAAAGCCTCATCGAGCAGATCGACCTCGACCTGTGCCCGCTCGTCGCGATCCTTGATCTCACGCTCGACCTCTTTCTTGCGAGCGTTGATCTCAGTTGCCTTCGCGCCGGCGTCCTCCATCTGTGCAAGTTCACCTTCAAGACGCTCGAGCCTGGCTTCCTGCCACTCCTCGAACTCCTCGGTGATGAGGATCCGCTCGTGACGCGCCGCCTCTTCGAGATCGGGAAGATCCTTGGTCCGCTTGTCCGCATCCACCTCGGTGACGAGGTATGCGGCGAAGTAGATGACCTTCTCGAGATCCTTCGGGGACATGTCGAGGAGGTAGCCGAGACGACTCGGGACACCCTTGAAGAACCAGATGTGGGTTACGGGAGCTGCGAGCTCGATGTGGCCCATGCGCTCACGGCGTACCTTGGCTCGTGTCACCTCAACACCGCAACGCTCACAGACGACGCCGCGGAAACGCACACGCTTGTACTTCCCGCAGTAGCACTCCCAGTCCCTGGTGGGACCGAAGATGCGCTCGTCGAACAAGCCGTCCTTTTCAGGCTTCAGTGTCCGGTAGTTGATCGTTTCAGGTTTCTTGACTTCGCCGTACGACCAGGATCGCACCTGGTCTGACGAAGCGAGGCTGATCTTCAGTTCATCGAAAAGCTGTGGCACTTATTCGCTCCCGCGCTCAGAATCTCTAGTGGGTCTTGTTAAACGATTACATCCATGTCGGGCCGCTCGGGACGAGAGATATCGATCCCGAGGCTCGCCGCGGTGCGGAATACGTCTTCCTCAAGATCCTTGAGTTCGACTTCCTCACCGGCCGACAGCATTTCGACGTTGAGTCCAAGCGACTGCATCTCCTTGATGAGCACCTTGAACGACTCAGGGATGCCCGGTTCAGGGATGTTCTCGCCCTTGACAATTGCTTCGTACACCTTGACGCGTCCTCGGACATCGTCAGACTTGATGGTCAACAGCTCCTGGAGTGCATAGGCAGCGCCGTATGCCTCAAGTGCCCAGACCTCCATCTCACCGAAGCGCTGGCCACCGAATTGGGCCTTACCACCGAGTGGCTGCTGGGTGATCATGGAGTACGGGCCTGTCGACCTTGCGTGGATCTTGTGATCGACGAGGTGGACGAGCTTGAGGATGTACATGTACCCGACGGTGATGGGCGAGTCGAATGGTTCGCCCGTCCGCCCGTCGTAGAGCTGTGTCTTGCCCTCAGGGTTGATGATCTGGAGTCCATCACGGTTCGGCCGTGATGTGGACAGCACCTTGAGCACTTCGTCCTCGTGGGCACCATCGAACACCGGAGTTGCGATCCGTGTCCACGGCTCGGCGCCACCAGACGCAGGGCTCTCGAGATCGTCGAATGCTTCCCAGCCGGTTGCGGCTGCCCAACCGAGGTGCGTTTCGAGCACCTGGCCGAGGTTCATACGGGAAGGCACACCAAGCGGTGACAGGATGATGTCAACAGGTGTTCCGTCCTCGAGGTGCGGCATGTCCTCTTCGGGGAGGATCTTTGCAATAACACCCTTGTTTCCGTGGCGGCCTGCGAGCTTGTCTCCGGCAGAGATCTTGCGCTGCTTGGCAACGTACACGCGCACGAGTTCGTTCATGCCAGGAGGAAGGTCGTAGCCGTCCTCACGGCTGAATTCCTTGACTGCAATGGCCTTGCCTGACTCGCCGTGGGGAACCTTCAGGGAGACGTCACGCACTTCACGGGC
>CBETWC010000309.1:0-2775 GCA_965539925.1 uncultured bacterium | reverse complement strand
CGCTTCGCTCGCGTGTCCTCCCTGAAGGGAGGACGACAGACGAGATTTCCGAGTCGTACTACGTCATTCGTACTACGTGTTCCGTACTTCTGCGAGCGACGCTCGCTATCTGACCACGGCCTCGTACGAGCCGAGGTTGAGGACCATTGCCGCGTTGGCAGGAGGGGGATCGAGCACGCGTGCGAGGCCTTCGGGTCCAGGGGCGTGGACGAGATCGATGAAGAAGCGGTAGTTCCAGGCAACACCAGCCGGGCGCGATTCGATACGCGTGAGGTTGGCACCCCGCAAGCCGAGCTCTGTGAGGACAAGGGCCAGTGATCCCGGTGTGTGGGATCCGGTGACAACGATCGTGGTCTTGTCATCATTCTCATTCACCACAGGATCACCGACGGCAAGCACGACGAACCGGGTCGTGTTGTGGTCCTTGTCGAGGACGTGATCGAGAAGGACCTCGAGACCGTGGGCGGCGCCAGCCCGTGGCGGGGCCAGCGCAGCAACGGTCGGATCTCCCATCTCGGCAACCTGACGAACCGCACCGGCGGTGTCGTGAGTTGGCACCGGATCGATCCCTAGTTCAAGGAGGGCATGTTCCGCTTGGGCGAGTGCCTGAGGATGTGAGCGCACCTCGCGGATATCGTCAATGGAGGCGCCCGGAATACCGTGAATGGTGTGGCGCACCTCAACGAGATGCTCAGCCAGGATCGAGAATCGGACATGGCTTGCATCCCCGGGCAGTCGATCAAGCACAGGTAACACTGACCCCGTTGTCGAGTTCTCCACCGGTACCACGAGGCGATCGATCTCGCTCGCCTCGAGCGCATCGAATGCCGCGGCAAAACCTTGATGCCCGATGTACTCACTGTCAGGAAACAGCTCGGTCGCCGCCCGATAGCTGTAACTGTGTGGTTCTCCCTGATACCCAATCTTCATGCCGGGAGACGATATCAGGTATCAGGCGTCAGGCGTTCAGCGTCAATGCTTGGATTCTAGATTCTAGATTCTGGATTCTGGCATCTGACCCTGACTACCGTCTCGGAGCATGAGCAAGCAGCGCAGACCGAACATGGGATTTGCGTTCGGGATGTTCGAGACCGAGCGCGGGTTCGCCGTCAGTCATCAGTACGACCGATCGCCGTCGATCATCCGACCTGGCGACCCCGTGGTCCTGCGGGCCCAGACCGTTCACGGGTATGACGCCGTGAGAGCGTACGTCGTTGATGGAGCAGGTCCTTTCGACCCACAGGTGATTCACGACTCGGGAACATCGGTGTCGTTCGAACGTGACGGAGACGGGTGGTCAGCACTGCTCCTCGGTTCACTGAACGGAACGATCCAGCATTACATCGTCGAGGCTGAGCATCGGTCCGGGGCCTTGCACTACGCAGACGGAGGCCACTCCCTCGCCACGGCCAAGGTGTTCGCTCACCGTGTGACAGACCGCAACCCTCCCGCTTGGACAGACGACGCGGTGATCTATCAGATCTTCGTCGACCGATTTGCGAACGCGAGAGGCAAGGTCCTCCAACCGGCCGACCCGATGGGTTGGGGTGGAGGAGACCTGGATGGCGTCACCATGCACCTCGACTGGATCAAGGATCTCGGAGCCAACTGCATCTGGATCACACCCGTGTTCACTTGCGAGAGCTACCACGGGTACGACTCGCTCGACTATCACTCGGTCGATGCACGGTTCGGAGGCGAGGAGGCACTCGTACGGCTGATCGAGGAGACCCACAAGCGTGACATGACAATCCTCATGGACATCGTGCCGAATCACGTTTCACACCATCATGAGTGGTTCCGGAGCGCTCTGGCTGGGGGTCCAGAGCGAGAGTGGTTCTCCATCGACGACAGAGGGAACTACGAGCAGTTCTTCACAGCCAAGTCGATGCCAAAACTCATGCTCGACCACCCTGAGGCCCGCCAAGCGATGATCGATGCTGCCGAGTGCTGGATCACCGAGTTCGGGATCGACGGCTACCGCATCGATCACGCCCTCGGGCCATCCGAGTCGTTCTTTGCAGCGCTCTCGGAACGGATCAACGAGATCGCACCCGAGGCATGGCTCTTCGGCGAGGTGACGGCGATGCCGGCCTTCAACCGCCGGTACGGCGGCATCCTCGACGGTGTCACGGACTTCGCCTTCGCCTACGGGCTACGCGAGTACCTGGCAGGAGAGATCACTGCAGAGGGATTCGCCACCCTCGAACGCGAGGCGATCGCGACCCTTCCTGCTGACGAATTCTCCTGGGTCCGTTTCTTCGACAACCACGACATGGAGCGGGGCCTCACGCGTTGGGAGGACGACGAGTCGATCCTCGAACACGCCTTGGACATCCTGCTGTCGCTGCCCGGAACACCGGCCATCTTCTACGGCACCGAGCAGTCCCTCACGAGCGGATCACGTGAATCAGAAGGAGGCCTCGAGGTCGGCCGCATCCCAATGACCTTCGACAAGGATCACCCGATGTACGAATACACGAGGTCTGCCATCTCCAGACGTCGGGAGGCATCAGTGGATCAATCCGCCCCCGTCTGGTGGGAGCATGACGGCTCCTGGACCTGGGGAGGCCTGAGCGGAAACGTTGGAGAGAATCAAGAATCAAGAATCAAGAGTCTTGGATCTGACAGGGAGCGCAGCATCCGATCTTGACTCTTTACTCTGGCGGCTGGCGAGCTTCAGCTCGGCGGCCGCCCCGTACTCCGACCGATAACGAGTTCGGCACGGAACACCTGCAGTGTGTGCGAGTCCTCCGACCGCCGGCTGCCCACGAG
>CBETWC010000308.1:0-2777 GCA_965539925.1 uncultured bacterium | reverse complement strand
CCTCTGATCCGGGGTCGTACTACGTCATACGTACGACGTACTACTGCCTGTTATCTCCCCCGCTCATCTCCAATGTCCCCGATATCCCCAACTGTTCCCTTTGTGGGACAATGGGCCCATGAGCCGGTTCCCTCGGACAACGAAAGTTCTCTCGGTGGTTCTCGCGGGCGGAGCCGGCACCCGTCTCATGCCGTTGACGCGCGTAAGAGCCAAGCCAGCGGTCATCCACGGAGGCCAGTACAGGCTCATCGATTTCGCCCTGTCGAACCTCGTGAATGGTGGCTTCAGGCGAATCGTTGTTCTGACCCAGTACAAGAGCCACAGCCTCGATGTCCACATCTCGAGAACATGGCGAATGTCAACGGTGCTCGGCAACTATGTAACGACCGTTCCGGCCCAGATGCGACTCGGCCCCCAGTGGTTCGCTGGCTCTGCTGATGCGATCTTCCAGAACATGAACCTCGTGCGCGACGAACGTCCGACACACATGTTCGTCTTCGGCGCCGACCACATCTACCGGATGGACCCGAGGCAGATGCTCGAGCACCATCTCGACACGGGCGCAGGGGTGACCGTTGCAGGCATCCGGGTTCCACTCGACGAGGCATCCCAATTCGGTGTCATCGAGAGGGGTCCCGAGTCGACAATGATCACTGCGTTCAGGGAGAAGCCGGACGACCCCAAGGGACTTCCCGATGCTCCCGACGAGGCCTTTGTGTCCATGGGCAACTACATCTTCTCAACCGACGTGCTCGTCGACATCCTTCATGCAGATGCAGCCTCTTCGGGTTCAGGCAGGGACCTTGGCGGCGACATCATCCCTGCGCTCGTCGCATCCGGTGAGGCTCACGTCTATGACTACACAGAGAACATGGTCCCGGGGGAGACGGCACGCGACAGCCACTACTGGAGAGATGTCGGGACGCTCGATTCGTACTACGACGCGAATATGGACCTCGTCAACCCGCATCCGATCTTCAACCTCTACAACGACAGCTGGCCCGTACACACGTCCTATCCGAAGACACTTCCTCCGGCCAAGATCGTCGCCCATGGCGAGTTCGGGGCGGGAAGGGTCTTCAACTCGATGGTCTCCGCTGGGACGATCATCACCGGTGCAACCGTCGACCACTCGGTGATCTCACCGAACGTGCGGATCGAGCCGGGTGCGGTGGTTGAAAACTCCATCCTGTTCGACAATGTCACGATCGGTGCAGGGGCGGTTGTGAGGAATGCGATCCTGGACAAGAACCTCGTGATTCCTCGCAATCGAGAGATCGGTGTGGACAAGGACAGGGACAAGGAAGAGTTCACTATCTCAGAAGGCGGCGTCACTGCTGTCGGGAAGGGCGATGAGATCAGCTACGGCTGATGAGGATCGCAGATTCGTAGGCATCGACGTGCTGGAGTGCAGGTTGTTTCCATGACCAATCCGTCGTCATCCCTCGAAGCTGGATTGATTCCCTCGTCTTGGGATCCGTCCACGCTCGGACAGCGCGGTGCAAGGCATCGACCACACCTGCGGCATCAACCGACGATGACACGAACCCTGTTCCTGTCTCCGGATCAGCGTCTGCGTCGATGACCGTGTCCACAAGGCCACCAACCGCAGTGACAACGGGGATCGTGCCGTACTCCATTGCCTGCATCTGGGAGAGTCCGCACGGCTCGAACCTACTGGGCATCAGCATCAGGTCAGAGCCCGCGAAGATCTTGTGGCCGAGTCCGGAGTCGTATCCGTCGTGGAACCACACGTGCTCAGGATTGCCGTCCGCCATGTGCTTGGCATGGTCAGAGACCCACCGCTCACCTGATCCGAGAATGACAAGACGGAAGGGCGTCGTTGCTGCGAACCGTGCCGCGTCAAGTGCCAGGTCGATGCCTTTCTGCTCGACGAGTCGTGCCACGATCCCCACGATCGGCGCCCCGGTGTCCTTCCATCCAATGGTGTCCAGCAACTCCGCCCGACATGCTGCCTTACCGTCCAGGTCGGTCGGGTCGTACTGATCGGCGATGTACGGATCGGTCACCGGGTTCCACAGCGCTGTGTCGATTCCGTTCCGTATCCCTACAAGCCGTTCGCCAAGCGCGCTCAGCTGCTCGTGGAGTCCGAAGCCGGTCTCAGGCCTTCGGATCTCGGCTGCATAGGTCGGGCTGACGGCAATCACGATGTCGGCGAGCTGCACGCCACCAGCCATCGGGTTCGTTCCACCATGGGATTCGAACACGGGCGCATTGTTGGGGATCCGGTCGAGCCACCCCCCTGACGTCCACCCCTGATACCCAAGCGTGTGAATGGTGAGAACAGTCGGGAGTGATTCCTCTACGAATCCGAAGGCGGCGGCCGTATGCCAATCATTGCAGTGGAGCACATCGGGGTTCCGATGGGTGGCAAGTGCGGCGACCGCAGCCGAGAAGGCAAAGAACCGATCGGCGTTGTCAGGCCAACCGTTCCCGTCGGCATCGACATAGGGGTCCGGTCGTGCGATCCCCGGAACATCAACGAGCGTGACTTCCCCGACTCCTTCGATGCGGCCGCTTCGAGCCGTAGCGGGGTCCGCCCAGTTGGGAACGTCGAGAAGCAATCTTGTTTCGTCCTCGAGGGCTGTCGCGGAGTAGTCCGGAAGCACGACCTCCACTTCCAGTCCATCGGAGCGCAGCGCCCGCACCAATCCTGCGCTGGCTTCGGCGAGACCACCAACGCGAGCAAGGGGCGCGTATTCTGCGGTGGCGAAGAGGATCTTCATGCGGTGTTACCGTTCCTCTTCCGGAGCAAC
>CBETWC010000307.1:0-2789 GCA_965539925.1 uncultured bacterium | reverse complement strand
AGAGACTCGGCGGTCTCCTTCGAGGATGATGCAAGATTCTTATTCATCGCTGTTTCGACCTTGCCGAGCCGATCCGCAAGTGCCTGGGTGAGTTCAGCTTGGGACTTGCTGAACGATTCCGTCATCGCACGCGACGAGTCCAGCTGATTCTTCGTGACCGTCTCGACCTGTCCTGACAAGGCCTGTTGTGCAGCCACAAGCGCAGCCACCTGGATCGGGAGTTGGTCGTCGGCCGCCGAGGTGTCAGGTTGTGACGTGCGTACGACGAGAACGCCCAGGGCGATCACCACCACGATCAGCACGATGACCCCGATGAGCACAGCAATATCCACGATTTCCCCTATCCAATCGACCGTTCCCCACAGCGTACCGCCCGACGGTGACAGAAAGGGATATCAGGTATCAGGTATCAGATATCAGGTATCAGGCGTCAGGCGCTGGCTGATGGCTGATAGCTGATAGCTGAAAGCTGAAAGCTGTCATAGTCCTGCTGCGTCAACGACGGCGGCGAGGGTTGCTGGAACGGCCGCGGGCATCTCGATATCAGCGGTCGCGGTGTCGGGGTCCTTGAGACCGTGGCCGGTGACGGTGCATACGACGGAACCTTCAGGGAGATCGTCCTTGTACTTCATGATGCCGGCAACGCCGGCAGCCGATGCTGGCTCGCAGAAGACTCCGACCCTCTCGGACAGCATGCGATACGCGGCAAGGATCTCATCGTCTGTGACGGCTTCGATGCGTCCTCCCGACTCGTCCCGTGCGGCAATAGCTCCATCCCACGATGCGGGATTGCCGATGCGGATCGCGGTTGCGATCGTCTCTGGCTCATCGAACACTTCACCGAAGACGATTGGAGCAGCTCCGGCCGCCTGGAATCCCCACATGGCAGGCCGCTCCCCTACCTCGGTGTAGCCCTTCCAATACGCCGTGATGTTCCCTGCGTTCCCCACGGGGAGGGCATGGACGGCTGGAGCCGAGCCCAAGTCGGCGATCACCTCGAATGCGGCCGTTTTCTGCGCCTCGATACGGTACGGATTGACAGAGTTCACAAGTGCAACGTCGTGCATTTCGGCCAAGTCGCGGACAATTCTCAGGGCATCATCGAAATTGCCCTCAATGGGCACGATCGTTGCACCGTGTGCAACTGCCTGTGCAAGCTTCCCTGCGGCAATCTTCCCCGCGGGAAGCACAACGATGCATCCGATTCCGGCTCGCGCTGCATACGCAGCAGCAGACGCGGACGTATTCCCTGTCGATGCGCATGCGACGGCTTGTGCGCCGTCCTCGATAGCCTTGGACACCGCAAGGGTCATGCCCCTGTCCTTGAACGAGCCGGTGGGGTTCATGCCTTCGAACTTGAGATACACCTCGCGTTCAACGACCTCGGAGACATATGGAGCCGGGATAAGTGGCGTACCACCCTCGAGAAGCGTCACCACTGGTGTCTTGTCTGACACAGGCAGTCGGTCCCTGTGCTCGGCGATCACTCCGCGCCACGTCATGCTTCGTCTCCAAGCACCCTGATCACCGATCCAACGTCAATGACCTCTTCGATCGCCTTCAAGCGAACAAGTGCATCGCGGTGCGCCTGCTCGGAAGTCCGGTGCGTGACGATGATGAGCGCGGCCTCCGTATCGACGCCCTCCTGCCAGACGGACTTGATCGAGACCCCTGCATCACCGAACCCGGAGGCGATCTGTGCAAGAACACCGGGACGGTCGTCCACTAGCAACCGCACATACCACTCCGTATCGATATCGGAGAAGTCGACAAGCTCACCCGGCGAGAAGCGTATGCGCGGAGCAACCTGTGCACCAGCGAGAGTCTCCCTGGCCGCGTCGATCATGTCGCCGAGTACCGCTGTTGCTGTGGGGCCACCACCGGCACCTGGCCCGGAGAACAGAAGCGATTCGATTGCAGGACCCTCGATGAAGATCGCGTTGGTCGCCCCTCGTATGGAGGCGAGCGGATGCTCAAGTGGGATCAAGGCCGGGTGCACGCGGGCATTGACACCACTGCCGGTTCGCTCGCATACGGCGATGAGCTTCACGGCGAAACCGAATTCAGAAGCGAATTCCATGTCTACCGCAGTGATCTCCTCGATCCCCTCTGTGAAGACATCACCCGGCCCGACCCACGTTCCGAAGGCAAGCGAGGCGAGGATCGCGGCTTTCGCAGCAGCGTCTGCGCCCGATACATCTGCCGTTGGATCAGGTTCGGCGTACCCGAGGTCCTGTGCAGCTTCGAGGGCGTCCGGATATGTTGTCCCCCGCTCTGCCATCTCCGTGAGGATGAAGTTCGTGGTCCCGTTCACGATTCCGAGCACCCGGTCGATCTTCTCCCCAGCCAGAGTTTCGGACAGAGGGCGGATGATCGGGATCCCACCGCCAACGGCAGCCTCGAAAAGGAGAGGCACGCCCGACCGCTCGGCAGCGGCGATGAGTTCTGGTCCCCGCGCTGCAATGAGTTCCTTGTTCGCGGAGATGACAGGCTTGCCCGCTTCGAGGGCAGCGAGGATCAGGTCACCCGCAGGCTCAAGCCCACCCATGACCTCCACGACCAAGTCGACCGATGGATCCTCGATCACTTCCTCGAGCCGATCGGTGAGGAGGCCTTCCGTGACTGCGAAAGGACGCTCTCGCGTCAGGTCGCGCACGCCAACCTTGCGCACGTCAAAAGTGAGCCCTGTCTTCGACGCTATCGCGTCGGCTTCGCCAATGAGCCTCGCCACCAGCGTCCCACCAACAGTGCCTGCCCCGAGAAGCCCGATTCCAATTGATCGTTCCATG
>CBETWC010000306.1:0-2789 GCA_965539925.1 uncultured bacterium | reverse complement strand
AGCGGAGAGTCGCCACGATCGCCTTGGCTGTCGCAACGTTCGTAGGGAGCTTGAGCGGTGTTGCGGTGGCTGCCGATCATGCCAAGCCAGGAGACACGCTGTACGGTGTTGATCGGGCGCTCGAATCCTTTGGAATCAGGAACGGCCACGCTGAAGAGAGGTTGGCAGAGGTTCAGGCTCTCTTCGGCGCAGGTGAAGTCCCCCGAGGCCTGCGACACGCGGCGGACCTGCTGAATGCAGTCGGACCTGACAATGCAGCCGCATCGGCTGCTCTGTTGGATGCTGCTGAACGTGTCATGTCGGGTGGTTCGGAGCAGTCAGCAGAGGCTCGTGCCGCGGTCGCCGGGCTCCTCTCCCACCTCTCCAAGGGCGCACACGAATTCAACGGGCTCGAAGTCGCCGAGATCGCACGCCAGATCGCCCGACCTGACAAACCTTCGACAGCGAAACTACCCGTCGACCCCGGACCGCCCGACCACAGTCAGGGCAAAGCTCCGGGCCGACCAGACTTCACCCCAGGATCCCAGAAGCCACCAACCGGCAAGCCGTAGGACGAAAGGGTCTCGATTGTTCCACCGGCGATATGGAGCGAAGCGTGGTTTCGGCTGTGCGCTGCAGGGGCTGGAGCTGATTGTTTGGTGCGAGGGTTGTGTGCATGCCTATGTCCTCCCTTCAGGGAGGACACGCGAGCGCAGCAAGCGAGGAGGGGGTGCGAGCCTGCGAGCCTCATGCGCCACGACCTCGTGACGGTTCTTGATGAGGAACGTCGTGTGGTTGTTGGTGTGGGCATGGTCGTGCCGTACAGGGTTCGCAGGCTCACAGTCCCCCCTACACCCGAGCTGGCGCTCGGCTGTTGTCCCCCCTGAAGGTGGGACGACGACTGGGCCCGCGCCGACCTCGTAGATTGAGAAAGAGGGGAAGGACGGTTGCCGCAATAGATCTCGCCTGCCTCCATACACGCGGATCGGTAAACTTGGCGCGGTATGTGCCGATGTCATTGGTTCAAGCGGAGGAGTACCGGTCAGTGACGATCTCTGGATTTGAAAGCGTTCTTGTCGCGGCCCAAGAGGGTTCCGAATGGGCGTGGGACATCCTTGTTCGCGATATTGCGCCGAGACTCGTCGGGTTCTTCCGAACGCGTGGAGTCGATGATCCTGAGGGACTCGCCGGCGACGTATTCGTGGACCTTGCACGGAACCTGGCCAAGTTCGACGGCGACGAGGCCGGATTCCGCTCGTGGGTCTTTGTGATCGCATATCGCCGCATGTCCGATGAGTGGCGCAAGCAGAAACGACGTCCAAGCGAAACACCCAGCGGCCTGACAGTCGATCCGACCAAAGCTGCGCCAAGCGCGGAAGCCGTGGCCATGGACACGCTGGGGAGCGTCGAGGCGATACGAATGCTCGATGTCCTCACGTCTGATCAACGAGATGTGATCAGTCTGCGAGTCGTTGCCGGACTCACATTGGAAGAGACCGCTCAGGCAGTGGGCAAGCCGATTGGGGCAGTCAAGGCGCTCCAGCGTCGCGGGCTCGCGGCGCTCCGAAAAGAAATTGAGCGACAGGGCGTATCCAAATGAGCGGTTCCGACGATTACTTGGATGAAATGAAGTTCAACGACACCACAGATCAAGGAATCGAGCGTTTGTTCGATGGTTCACTCGATTCCTTGAGCGATCTCGCTCCGATCGCAGATCTCTTTGCGTCGGTACGTGCTGAGGCGAGCGTTGATCTCGACGAACAGACGATGGCGTCTTTCATCCAATCGGCTTCGGCGACGGCGACCACTGCAGCTCGACAGCGAGATGCCGAAGGGGAAGCGACCTCACCCACGCATCTGCGGAGAGCAGGAAATGGATCGTTGCTGGCATCGCTTCGACATCGAGTGGCCGCAGTCTCCGTCGCTGCCGCAATGTTCGTGAGCGGAATGACCGGCATGGCCGTTGCTGCTGATCACGCCAAGCCTGGCGACACTCTCTACGGAGTAGACCGCGCCCTCGAAGCTGTGGGAATCGGCAACGGGAACGCCGACGAACGACTGGCCGAGGTCCAAGCTCTCTTCGATTCCGGTGAAGTTCCTCGCGGGCTGAGCCACGCCGCCGACCTTGTCGAGGCGTATCGACCTGACAACCAAGCTGCATCGATTGCGCTCCAAGAAGCAGCGGATCGTGTCAAGTCCGGTGGCTCGGAGCAATCCGCAGCGACCCGTGAATTGGTCGCCGGACTCCTCTCACACCTCTCCAGAGGCGCTCAGGAATTCGATGGGCTCCAGATCGCTGACATCGCCCGAACGATCGGACGCCCCGACAATCTTCCCAGCTCGAATCCGCCGAGTGACCCCGGTCCTCCTGAGAGCCATCAGGTCGAACCACCGGGACGCTCCGGATCTGCACCGGGCCAGTCAACACCACCAGGCAACAGACCGTAGAACGAAAGGGAATCGATGAGAAAACGAACCGCAACCATAATCGCAGCCGCTGCGCTCATGATCGTCAGCGCAGCACCTGCACTCGCCGCACCAGGCGGCATACCGGGTCCGCCTGATAACCCGGGTGGAGACCATGCCGCTGCGCGCGGCGCAGATGCCGATTCTGAATCGACGGGTCTGCCCACGTGGGCCAAGGCGTATGGGAAGCGCATCATCGACGAGTTCGGCATGCCATACGGACAGCTCCTGAAGTGCAGCGACGACTTCGTTGCCGACGAGGGCGAGACTGCCGAGGAATCCGATGCCGACGAGGGTGAGGCTGCTGAGGAATCGGAAGCCAAATTCGCTGAATGTCCGGATCC
>CBETWC010000305.1:0-2791 GCA_965539925.1 uncultured bacterium | reverse complement strand
GGTCGAGAAGCTTGCGCTGATTGTCTGCGAGGCGCCTTGTGATGTCTGTGCTATCCGCCATACGGTCACGCTACCAGCGAGTTCTTCTAGCCGGGTTGCGTTTCTCGGATCGGTTCCAGCACCGCAGACTGCCAGCCACGTACCGAGTTGAGCAGGGCGACCGCTTCGGCGGCCAAGGCTTCCGAGACAGGAATCGACCGTTCCGTGAGCACCCCGTCCTCGATGAGCACGCCTCGCAGCACGCCCGGCAAGAGGCCGTCGGCCATCGGCGGCGTGTACCAGACATCACCAATGAGGAACGCAACATTCGCGATCGTTGATTCAGTCACGCGACCCTGGTCGTTCACGCAGAGCACATCGTCGACATCTGGATGGCGCTTCCTTCGGAGGTCGAAGTGGCGTCGATCGGTCGTCTTGTGGAACTGACGCGGTTTCCGGGGATCAACCGGCTCCACATCGATCCTGATCCGTAGCGGATCCTCGCCTGGTCCCGGACCCCAAGCGAACCGGTCGGGAGCCGCATCGAAGGAGAACGCAACGTCCCCCTCTCCGTACGCGATGATCTGGAGCCGTGTCGGACTGGCCAACTCTGTCTCGATCTCAGCAAGCATCGGACGGAGGGAATCCACGTCGCATGGCATGTCCCAGTACCTCGCCGAGCGGGACAGCCGCTCAAGATGTTCCTCGAGCAGCACCCACCCATTGTCCCAGCGAATTGTCTCGATCAACTCAAGCGGGACCGGACGTTCGGAAAGGACTCGGGCCTTTGTCAGTGCTTCGGCGTACTCGCCTTCAGCATCGGAACCCCAAGTGATGCCGCCACCAATGCCGTAGCACGCCAGACCTTCTGAATCATCGATCTCGACGGTGCGGATGGCGACGTTGAACGATGCCCCATCGATGCCAGTGCCAGGCGGCACGAATCCAATGGCTCCGCAGTACACACCTCTTGGTGTCGCTTCGAGGTCAGCAATGATCTCCATGGACCTCGCCTTGGGTGCTCCCGTCACGGAGCCGCATGGGAACAGCGCTGAGAACACGTCGAGCAGGTCTTTGTCCTGTCGCAGATCAGCAGAAACCTGTGATGTCATCTGCCAAACCGTTCGGTACTTCTCGATCGTGAAGATCTCATCAACCGTCACCGATCCGAACTCTGCAATCCGACCGAGGTCATTGCGCAGGAGATCGACGATCATCAGATTCTCGGCTCGGTCCTTCGACGAGTGACTGAGGTTGCTACGGATCGTCTCATCCTCCTCCTCCCATCTGCCGCGACGCGCCGTCCCCTTCATCGGACGCGTTGTGATACGGCCATCGGCTACGGAGAAGAAACGTTCGGGAGAGACGGACAGCACGTGAGTGGTCCCATGCCATATGTGTGCCGCGTATGAAGGATTCTGCGCGTTCACAAGATCCGCGTACACGAGGTCTACGTCACCGGAGACAGCAGCACTCAGTCTGAACGTCAGGTTCACCTGGTAGCTGTCACCTACCTCGATGTGGTGGCGGACTTTGTCGAAGGCCTGCTCGTACTCGTCGAAACTCCATTCCGGGTCCCAACGCGACACAGAAAAGCTCTCGACAGCCAACGGTTCAGTGGTGGGTGGATCGACCTCCCTGCGGGTTCCGAATACGCCGAACCAGGCAAGCGGTCCCGGGTGGTCACTCTTTACGACGAACGAGGCATCAAAGGCGGGGGCAGCTTCATAGGCGACATACCCGGCCACCCAGTTTCCAGCCGCGGCCTCTGCTGACACAGCTCGGATAGCATCGATCACCTCATCGATTTCGTTCGCCACGAGTTCCCTGATCGGCCCGGTCAGCTCGAACGATCGTCCGGTTTCGGCGTCATCGAATCGTGCACCATACATGCCCCAACCTTACGCGCATGAGCGCTCGCAAGTGAATCCTGGACTTGCAGCATCCTGCGTGCGGCTGCAGCGCTCAGTATGGTGTCAGGCACCCAACAGAGGACTCCCCGTGCACATGCAGGACGACTTCCCCCTTCTGCTCTCGACGCTCTACGACCACGCAGTCTGGCAGTACCCCCAACAGGAGATCGTGTCGATCGAAGCCGATCTCTCCCTACACCGAACGACCTACGCGGAAACCGACGTTCGTATTCGCAAGTTGGCGACGGCCCTGGCTGAAAAGCTCGGCACCGAGATCGGTGATGCCATCGGCACATTCGCCTGGAACAACCACAGGCATCACGAGCTCTACTGGGCAATAGCGAACACCGGTCGCATCTGCCACACGCTCAATATCCGGCTCTTCCCTGATCAGCTCGAGTACATCGTCAACCATGCCGAGGACAAGGTCCTCTTCATCGACCCTGACCTCGCCCCACTGATCGCTCCCCTCATCCCCCGGTTCGAGACCGTCGAACAAGTCATCATCATGGGTCCTGACGCCGCGGCATCGGGTATCGCTGGTGCAATCGCCTACGAAGATCTCATTGCCGATGTCGCTCCCCACCTGGAATGGCCGGTGCTCGACGAACGCAGTCCGATGATGTACTGCTACACATCTGGCACGACAGGGCACCCGAAAGGCGTCGCGTATACGCAGCGATCAACGTATCTGCATACGATCTCGTACCTCGCTTCAAATCCGATCGACACAACGGACAACGTGCTCCCTGTTGTGCCGATGTTCCACGCATCTGCGTGGGGTTACCCATTCACGGCGGTGACCGTTGGCGCCAAGCTCACATATCCGGGACCAGACCTGTCCGGAGAAGGACTGGTCAGACTCTTCGTTGACGAGAAGGTGACGCTGTCAGCAGGCG
>CBETWC010000304.1:0-2807 GCA_965539925.1 uncultured bacterium | reverse complement strand
GATTAGCCAGCTGGAGTTGGCCTCTCCATGCATCGGTTGGTCGTCTTTTCGAAGTTACCAGCTAGGAACTCGAAACCCTCCTCGGCCTCATCTGTCGTCGCCCATCAGGCCCACTATTCGGCTGGGGTGTACGCGTCGTGGCGGCGGAGCCATGCCATGATCCCGTCCCCTTCATCGCGGCCTTGGGGGGTCAGGTCGAGCAGTTGATAGGCACCGTTGAAAATGTCGACCCCGCGGCCGTAGCTGGAGTAGGCGTGGAACACTTCACCTTCACGTCCTCGGGTGAACACGCTGAGGCCCTGCGCCTCCTCCATCGGGGTATCGACCGGGGCGAAGTTGTAGTGGGCGTTAGTCCGGTAGCCCTCGGGGAACGAGACACCGAAGTCCATGTTGAAGTCCGTTCCGAGCGAAGATATCCATTTGAAGTCCCAACCCATGCGGCGTCTGTAGGCCTCGATCGCATCAAGCGGGGCACGGGATATCGCGAGGAACGTCGTGTCCCGGTTGGCCAGATGCACATCAATCCCGTTGAAGTTGTCCGCCCAAAAGGAGCAACTGGGGCAGCCCTCAGCCCAGTCCGGACCCATCATGAAATGATAGATGACCAGCTGGGTACGGCCCGCAAACAACTCCTCGAGCGTCCGGGGACCCTCCGTGGAGTCGAAGGTGTAGGTCTTGTCGATCCTGACCCACGGCAAGGCACGGCGCCGGTTCGCAAGCTCGTCGAGCTGCTTGGTGAGCGCCTTCTCCTCGACGAGAAGCGCCCGCCGTGCCTCCAGCCAGGTTTCGCGATCGGCGATCTCTGGTGAGGTAGTCATGGTGTCTCCTTATTGGGGGTGGTGAACGAATCGACTTGAGGTGCTAGGGGAACAATATACAAGTGATTTCTTGTGCAAGTCAAGACTTGTGTAAAGAACCTTGGTCGACCACAATGGACGGGTGACCACAGATGCAGTACTCAAGGCTCTGGCTGAACCTCACCGGAGAGAGATCCTCCGGCTGGTTCGTGACGAGGCGCTTTCGGTCAACGAGATCGCCGACCAGTTCGAAATCACGCAACAGGCTGTGTCCCTCCATCTGAAAGTGTTGCGCGAGTCTGGGTTGGTTGCGGTACGAAGGGACGGGCAGCGTCGGTTGTACGCAGTCGACCCGGAAGGGTTCGATTCGCTCGAGTCGTTCTTGGCCCAGCTTTGGCCATCAGGTCTCGAGAGACTCAAACGAGCGGTCGAGTCTGACCATGGCGGCTGAGCCTTACCGCGCTTCGATTGAGATCGCAGCACCACCGGCCGACGTGTTTCGCTTTCTTACCCGGCCCGAGTTGATCGTGCGCTGGATAGGCAACTACGCCGTGCTTGACCCCCGGCCCGATGGTGAGTTCACTCTGGACATCAACGGGGTCCCCGTTCGCGGCCACTACGTCGAGCTCGATCCACCCCACCGTGTCGTCATTGCTTGGGGGCACGCTGGCTCAAAACTACTCCCTCCTGGTGCCAGTACCGTTGAGATAACTCTGGAATCATCCTCTGGGGGCACCAGGCTTCAGCTTGAGCATCGAGACCTCCCAATCGGCGAAGCGAGGAAGCACGCCATCGGGTGGCCACTCTTCCTGGCCCGCCTCGCCCTGGCGGGTACCGGCCACGACCCCGGTCCTCATCCATTTGGCACCTCCGCGCCAACAGATACTGAGCGATAGACACCCGTACTCTCGAGATGGCCTCGAAGAGGCCGCTGCGGAGTGTCTCGACGCCGCGTTTTTGCGGACTTCTCGCGGACTCTTGACGTTTCGAGCGTCCAGGAACTCTGCCCATAATGCACGGAATCCCGTGCGACACAAGGGATTTCACTCGTCGGGCTGGCCGAATTTGAACCGGCGACCTCTGGCTCCCCAGTCATGGTCCCGTCAGTCGCTTTCTTGATTCGTCCAAGTGCATCAACTTCTCGGTACGTGCCCGCAAAGAGTCCGTGTCCCCGGATCGTGTACACGATGTTGGGATGACAAGACCCGCTCCCTCATCGATGCCGTTATGTGCGCTTGGGTTGAGATGTAGCTATGTCTCACATCCGCAGCTGTTTCGGATGACGAGTTCGACGTTGAGCGTGACTCGTTCTGGTCCGGGTGTGCCGTTTTGGAGGTTCCGGATGCTTTGAACGGCCAACTTGCCTGCTTGACGGAGGGGGAGTGTGACGGTGGTGAGTCCGGGATCAACGATCGCTGATAGTTCGGAGTTGTCGTTGCTGGTGATTGCGAGGTCGTTAGGAATGCGCATGCCAAGTTCTCTGGCTGCCTGATAGATGCCGACGGCGAGTTCGTCTGAGGTGGCGGTGATTGCCGTTGGTGAGTCCTCTCTCTCGAGGAGCTCTCGTGCTGCAGTTCTGCCGGATGGGATCTGGAAGTCTGCAACTTCGGTGATCGGCTGGGAGGCAGGGTCGATGTCGGCTTCTTCGAGCGCTCGGTTATGGCCAGCGAGTTTGGGAGCCACGTTGGCCAAGTGGATTGGAGGGGTGATGTATCCGATCCGGTTGTGTCCGTGTTGGAGCAGATGGCTGGTCGCGAGGTATTGGGAGTGTTCAAGGTCGAACTCGATCGAGGTGCCGGGCGATCCTGGAGCGTCGACATAGACGATCGGTGGCCATGAGTCTGGAAGGTCGAGGTCGGACTCAAGCAGGTCGGCTACGACAACGATGCCGTCAACACCCTGGGCTAGAAGTCGATCGAGTACGAAATCGGCGGTCTTCCGGTCGTCGTGTGCGTTGGCTACGAAGACCAGAGCCGACTCTTGCGCAGCCTCGGCCTCAATGGCAGCGAG
>CBETWC010000303.1:0-2832 GCA_965539925.1 uncultured bacterium | reverse complement strand
AACACGTTCAACAGCAGCATCATCGATGCCACCATCTGCTCCGGTGAGACTGGAGGAACCAACCTTCACGACCACGGGCAGTCCCGGTGCCACAGGCCTTCTCATACGTCGAACTCCTGGTGCTCATCGGTGTCTGGATCGAACGTGAACACAATCGCACCGATCCTGACGTCATCACCCGAAACGGCACCCGCATCCCTCAATCCTTGGACGACTCCACTGCGCGCCAGGCGCTGGGAAACGAAATCTGCGGCATCGGGATTCGTGAGGTCAGACAGGTTGATTGCCCTGACCGCGGTGATCCCCTCAACGACCCACTCCGTGCCGTCTCGCCGAATCGTGAAGTCCTCGCGCAGCGGGCGATGGAGCACGAAGCCCTCGCGCTCCGGTGCGCTCTGTTCGACCGACTCGACCACATCGGCGATGAGGTACATCAACGGGTCGACTCCCTCACCCGTGAGGCCGGAAAAGGCAATCACGTCTTCTCCGAGGCCGAGGGCCTCGATTGCCCCCGGTTCGAGTGTGTCAGACTTCGAAACAGCAACGATCCGAGGCATCGCAGCCAACTCAGGATTGTGCGACTCGAGTTCATCCACCAGCACGTCGAGCTGACGAGACGGAGAGTCATCCTGAAGCGAAGACGGATCGAGGAGCACGACGAGAGCCCGTGCCCTCTCCGTATGTCTCAGGAACTCGTGGCCGAGACCCTTGCCTGTCGCTGCACCCTCGATGAGTCCGGGGATATCCGCAAGGACGATCTCGCGGTCCCCGACGGCCACGACACCGAGATTCGGACTCAAGGTCGTGAATGGGTAGTCGGCGATCTTCGGCTTCGCCGCCGAGACACGGGCGATCAGCGTCGACTTGCCCGCATTCGGATAGCCGATCAGGGCAGCATCGGCCAGAAGCTTCATCTCCAGCCGCAGATCGACCTCTTCGCCGTACTCGCCCTGCTCGGCGAAGGTCGGAGCCTTCCGACTCGGTGAGACGAAGGCCGCGTTGCCGCGACCTCCCCTGCCACCTCGGGCGATCAGAACCTGTTGACCATCTTCGACAAGGTCGGCGATCGTGGTGCCATCGGCGTCCTTCACGGTGGTCCCAAGGGGTACGGGTAAGGACAAGTCGTCGCCCTGTTTCCCGTGACGGAGTTCGCCCTCGCCGTGGCTGCCACTCGGGGCCTTCCAGACAGGGTGACGTTCGTAACGAAGCAACGTCGGAATCGACATGTCCGCCACAAGCGTGACATCGCCGCCGGATCCCCCGGATCCACCGTTGGGCTTGCCCTTGGGCAATCCTTTGCGGCGCAAGAACGACGAGACACCGGCCCCACCGTCTCCCGCGCGAATCTTGATGGTTACCTGGTCAATGAACATGAAAAGGACGATATACGACTGACGACATACGACATACGATTCAGAGGTCGTTCATCGTGAGCGAGCACAGCGAAGCGGTCGTTTGTCGTTCAGCGAGTGGAACGAGCGGTCTGTCCTACTCTCCGAGTAGGACACTTACCTGACGGCGGCCGCGGCGGGAACCGTACTTGACAGTGCCGGGTTCGAGTGCGTAGAGCGTGTCGTCTCCGCCCTTGGCAACGTTGTTGCCGGGGTGGATGCGGGTTCCGCGCTGACGGACGAGAATCGCGCCTGCGTTGACGGTCTGGCCGTCGAAGACCTTCGGCCCAAGGCGCTGTGCCGCTGAATCACGACCGTTTCTCGATGAACCGCTTGCTTTGGTTTTTGACATCGTTACGCCTCCTGGTCCCCGGCTTCATCGGCAGAAGTGTCAGCCTTGGCAGCCTTCTTCTTCGTGGCCGGAGCCTTGATTCCTGTGACCTTGATGGTCGTGTACTTCTGGCGATGACCCATGCGGCGGCGGTAGCCAGTCTTATTCTTGTACTTGAAGATGTCGATCTTGGGACCCTGGGACTCACCGAGGATTTCGGCAGTCACGGTCGCCTTCTTCAGCTTGGCCGGGTCTGAAACGACCGAACCGTCATCTGAGACGATGAGCAGCGGCGTATACGACACCTTGTCGGTGTCCTTGATGAGCTCTACCGAGAGCACATCGCCTTCTGAAACCTTGGCCTGCTTGCCGCCGGCGCGGATGATGGCGTACATTGTCCTTCGATGTCTTTCCGTGTCGTGAAACTTCTAACAGCGCGGTGATACGAGCCCATACCGGGAACGTTTCGGAAGTGTAGCAATGCAAAACCCTAACCGGTTTGCAACTTGGCTCTCGCCAAGTTCTGCCTGAAACCTGACGCCTGATGCCTGACAGCGAGGCGCAGCCGAGCGATCCGACCGGCGACGTCAGTCGCCGGTCTCGTCCTTCGCCCCCGCATCGTGGGCAGGCACACCAGTCGCCGCAGCCTCTTCGTGCAGAAGCACTCCACGACCGCCACAGTGCTCACACACCTCGGAGAAGGACTCGAGCAGGCCGGCAGAGACATTCTTACGCGTCATCTCGACCAGGCCGAGATGGGAGACCTCGAACACCTGCGTGCGTGTCTTGTCCTTCGCCAGATGCTCCTTGAGCCTGCGCAGCACCGCTTCTTGGTGCTTGGATGACTCCATGTCGATGAAGTCGATCACGATGATCCCACCTATGTCACGCAGCCTCAGCTGCCTGGCGATCTCCTCAGCCGACTCGAGGTTGTTCTGAAGGACCGTCTCCTCGAGATTCGTGGATCCAACGAAGCGCCCGGTGTTGAAGTCGAAGACGGAGAGAGCCACGGACCGATCGATCACGAGGTGACCACCCGAAGGAATCCAAACCCGACGATCGAGGGCAATGCGAAGCTGGTCCTCAAAGTGGTAGCTCTCGAAAAGTGCG
>CBETWC010000302.1:0-2859 GCA_965539925.1 uncultured bacterium | reverse complement strand
AAAGCACCTCTGCATGATGATGCGCGGGGTCCAGAAGCAGGAATCCAACATGGTGACGAGTGCAATGCGTGGCACGTTCGTGTCCGACGCCCGCACACGGAGCGAGTTCCTTTCGCTCGTCGGCTGACCGAACAGGTCAATTGCGGGTACCGTTATCGCATGGTCGCAGATACGCGCAACCGCCCCATGCGCGACCTCCGTATCTCCGTTACCGACCGGTGTAGTTTCCGGTGCGGCTACTGCATGCCGCGCGAGATCTATGACGAACATGAGTATCTCGATCGGTCTTCGGTTCTCAGCTATGGCGAGATCCGGCGAATCACCCGTCTTTCCACGGATCTGGGAGTGCGCAAGGTGCGTCTCACCGGCGGTGAACCTCTGTTGCGCAAGAACGTGAGCCGTCTCGTCGAGATGGTCGCAGACATCGACGAGGTCGAAGATCTCGCGATGACCACGAATGGTCTCTTGCTTGCCCGCGAAGCCGAACGTTTGAAGGATGCAGGCCTTGATCGGGTGACGGTGAGCCTTGATGCGCTCGACGATGACCTGTTCCAACGCATGATCGACACGGACGTGTCCGTCGGAGCCGTGCTGGAGGCAATCGATGTTGCCGCGGAGATCGGAATTGGACCGATCAAGATCAACACGGTCGTGCGGCGCGGATGGAACGAGGGGGAGATCATCCCGCTCATCGAGCGTTTCAGAGGCACGGGCCACGTTGTGCGTTTCATTGAGTTCATGGACGTTGGCACGCTCAATGCCTGGAATCTCGACGAGGTCATTCCCTCTGCCGAATTGGTTGCATTGATCTCGCAACGGTGGGATCTCGAGCCAACCGAGGCAAGCTACCGCGGTGAAGTTGCATCGAAGTATCGACTCGCCGATGGTTCGGGGGAGATCGGATTCATCTCCTCGGTATCCGAGCCTTTCTGCGGTGATTGCACCCGCCTGCGCCTCTCCGCTGAGGGAAAGCTCTACACGTGCCTCTTCGGATCCGAAGGCACGGACCTGCGAACGCCCCTGCGGTCCGACGCATCTGACGATGAGATCCGGACCATCATCGAGAAGACCTGGACCAAGCGGGAGGATCGCTACTCCGAACTTCGCGGTGGCACTCCGTTGAACATGCCCAAGGTCGAGATGAGCTATATCGGGGGATAGCCCCCGTTCCGGGTGCTATCCACAGACCGGTCGCTTCGCTCCCTGACAGACAACAGATCGCTCACTTCGTTCGCTGACAGAATCCAGACCTCTTGGAATGAGTCTCCGGGTCTGACATGTTGGGGGAGGGCGAATCGCCCTCTCAGTCGATGCAGTGATTCGGCCTGTGGACATCTCTTCGATATCAAGGTAACTTGATGGTATGCCGAGATCGTTGCAGGAGATTCTTGATCGGGCTGAACTGCTCGCAGTCCAGTTCGAGGACTACGAGCCGAGCGACGTCGACGAACGGCCTATCGAGGAGCATCTGCTGGAGCGGGCAGCTCTGCATCGTGCTCTGAGTGAAAGGCAAGTCGTGGAGGCTGTGGGCAAGGCACGGACCGCAGGTCTCACCTGGAGCAAGATCGGCAGCGTCTTGGGTACGACCGCCCAGGCGGCCCAGCAGCGTTATGGCGCCTTCTTACTGCCCACCTGATTTCCAATTCGGAAGTATTGAATCGTGGTGTCGAATCTGACACGGTGGGGGTATGGATCCCGCAACCGTGTTTCTGGTCTACATCGTCGGCGTTCTCTGCCTCTGGCTTCTTGGAACGATCGTGCATCCGGCGCTTGTTGCCGTCTCACGGGTCGGGATCCGTCTTCCCATGGGGAGGCCGTTCGCCGCTCTTGCTATTTCACTCGTCCTGTTGACAGGGGTGGTCCGGATGGGATCTGCCCAAGGGAGTGTCGGACCTGCAAGTCATCGCATGGTGCAGATGGTGGACGAACCAGCGTCGGAGACGGTTGCTTCCACTGCCTCGATCGGTATCTACCCGATGCTGACAAAGGCGCTCCCCACCTACACGGTGGAGGCCGGCGATTCCCTGTGGGGTATCGCGCGCTCGATCCTCGAAGATCGCGGAACGGTGTCCGGTGCCGACATCTCAGATCTCTGGCGCTCGATCTACGAGGCGAACCGTGACCTCATCGGAAGCGATCCCAACCTGATCCATCCGGGGCAGGTTCTCCAACTACCTGGAAGGTGATCATGGAATCAGAGGAGTTCGAACAGATCCCGTGGGCGAATCTTGTCGCAGAACAGAACGACGGAATCGACAAGCGGATCTACATGGCTGTTGGAGTTGTTGGATTGCTCGTGGTCGCTGTCTTCGCCATGCGACTTGTTGGCGGAGGCTCCCAGCCGATGCCTCCGGACGCTCCGATTGCATCACCGCCCACGTCAACAGTCACGGCCGAGGATGCCTCCACCCCGCCAACATCAATGGTCATCGCTGAAGCAGACCTGCGTGTCGAGGAGGCGGCAGCGCCTGAGACCGCAGATCGGCTGGTCGAGGTCACCGCCGAATGGTTCGTGACGGATTGGTTCACCCGTGACGGATCGGACGAGACGATCCGCTCGATCAGATCAGCACTTGACCCGTCGCTGGCTGCTGACCCGTTGCCACATGAATCGGAAGAAGAGCCGGTTACTTTCGTCGAATGGGCGAAGACGGTCTCCTTGCAGGCCACGGCTGATGGCATCGACGCGACGGTCGCGTATCGAGTGATCAGGGAGACAGACGAGGGCTTCGTGCGAGAACCCGTGGCAACCGTGGTCGTTGGACTGTTGAGAGACGGCAACGAGGTGAGCGTCGCATATCTTCCGATAGCCGATAGCCGATAGCCGATGGCTGATGGCTGATGGCTGATGGCTGATGG
>CBETWC010000301.1:0-2859 GCA_965539925.1 uncultured bacterium | reverse complement strand
CCGGCCTCGAGTCTCGTCACGGTGATGGCTCGCAACGGCACCGACTTCGGGATCAGGTTGTCCGGCACCGGAGATCAATGGTTCATCGCCCCTGCCCCTCCGGTCGACGGCCTCTACCTCGGGGCATTCACCGAGGAGGACGCCAGTCCCGATATCGGTGACTCGACCATCACAGAGACGGTGGGTCTCGGGGGACTTGCCATGGCAGCAGCACCGGCAATCGTCGGATTCGTGGGTGGCACAGCAGCGGGAGCGGTGCGCAGAACCCTCGCGATGTACGAGATCACGATGGCCGAGCATCCGGCCTACCAGATCCCCATGCTCGAATTCCGCGGCACCCCGGTTGGCATCGATGCCGCTCGGGTGGTGCGCACCGGTGTGCTGCCCCAGATCAACACCGGCATTGCCGGCAAGGTACCCGGCACTGGCATGGTCGGTGCAGGATTGGTGGAAGCACCGATGGAGTGCTTCGTCGATGGCATGAACGCCTTGGCAGACACGCTCGTAGTGAGTATGTGACGATGAATTGCTACGAACGTTGTCAACAGACGCCACGCAGCTTCTTGTAAGATTCTGACGTCAGGAGGTTATCTTGGTCATTGCTCGCGAAATCGACTACCAACGTCCGGGCTCGCTCGCGGAAGCCATACGTATCCTCGACGAGTACCCCGGCTCTGCCCAGCTCCTTGCCGGGGGCACCGACCTTGTTGCATGGCTACGCGATGATGCCGTCGCTCCCGACCTCGTGATCGACATCAAGGATCTGCCTGACCTGCGCGATCTAACGCTCGACGGCGACACGCTCCACATCGGCTCGTTGGTCACCTTCACCGATTTGATCGAGTCCGAGTTGGTCAAGGAGCACGCCCCGCTCCTGGCGGAGATGGCCGAAACCGTCGCCTCCTCGGGAATCCGCAATCGGGCGACGATGGTCGGCAACATCTGCTCTGCCGTCCCGTCGTGCGATGCCGGGCCGGTGCTACTCGTGTACGACACGACCGTCCACCTGGCCGGTCCCGACGGCGAGCGCAGCGTCGACATCAACGACTGGTTCGTGGGACTCCGTGAGACAGCACGCAACGACAATGAAGTCGTCACGCATCTGACGATCGCGCTGCGCCCGCACGGCGGCGTTTACGTGAAGCTGATGAGATATAGCGGTGAGGACCTGGCTCAGGCAGCCGTTGGGATCGTTGTATATCCGGATGATGAGTACAGCGTCGCGTTTGGGGCGGTGGCTCCCACCCCGTTCCGCTCGAGCCGCATTGAAGAAGCCCTGAGCGGCAATCCATTGAGTGAGTCGCTCGTTGCCAGCGTGGTCTCCATGGTTGACGATGAGATCAGCCCGATCACCGACATGCGGGCTTCGGCTGAGTACCGCACTCGCATGACCAAGGTGATGCTGAAACGGGGGCTGGTCGCAGCGGCCGAAAGGCTCACCGGCGCAGGACCCGCATACGGCACGCGGCTCATCTGAGAGGACGACGATGGAACTCAAGCTCAAGATCAACGGTGAAGACTGGGCACTCGACGTTGCCCCCGCCGATGTGCTCCTCGATGTGCTCAGGGAGCGAATCGGGACCAAGAGCCCCAAGATCGGATGCGAGCGAGGCGACTGCGGCTCATGCACCATCCTCATGGATGGTCGCTCGGTTCGGAGCTGTCTTGTTCTCGCCGTTGAAGCCGACGGTCACGAGATCACCACGGTGGAGGGCATCAGCTACGACGGACTCAGCGAACTCCAGCGTCTGTTCGTGGAGATGAACTCGTTCCAGTGTGGCTTCTGCACCCCCGGCATCGTGCTGTCTGCCACCGAGTTGCTCGAGCACAACCCGACCCCCACTCGTCACGACGTCCAGGAAGCCCTCGCAGGAAACCTCTGCCGCTGCACGGGCTATGAGCCCATCATCGACGCCGTGCTGGCCGCGGGTGAGGGAGGCTCCGAATGACGACCGAGTTTCCTTTCGAGCCCACGCCTGTCGCTGGTGATCTCAAGACTGTTGGAACCCCCTCGGTCAGGATCGATGGTCTCGACAAGGTCAGCGGCGCCGCGCAGTTCGTCGATGACATCGACTTCGGCCCCGGACTGCTGCATGCCGCCATCGTCGAGAGCCCGCATGCGTACGCGAAGATCCTCTCGATCGACACCACCGAAGCCGAACAGGCGAGCGGCGTGGTGCGAATCGCCACAGGGAGGGACTTTCCGTACAAGTTCGGCATGTACATGGAAGATCGCTACATCTTCGCCCAGGACCACGTCCGGTTCGTCGGTGAACAGGTGGCAGGGGTGATCGCACGCGGCCACCGCGAGGCCGTGCAGGCAGCCAAGCTGATCAAAGTCGAGTACGAGGTATTGACCCCTCTACTCGGTCCAAAGGAGGCCATTGCCGAGGGCGCCGACCTGATCCATCCCGAGTTGGACGACTACGTGCACGTCCCCTGGTTCTTCCCGCAAGCGAACACCAACATTGCCCATTGGAGGAAGATCCGCAAGGGCGACACCGAGAAGGCGTTTGCCGAAGCGGATTATGTGCTCGAAGACACCTATCGAGTGCCCCGCTACGCCCACTGTGCGATCGAGCCCCACGTCACCGTCAGCAGACTCGATCAGGCCGACCGGCTCACCGTGTGGACAGCATCCCAATCACCTCACACCCAGCGGCATCTCTTCGCCGAAGCGCTTGCTCCGCTCGGCTTCACGCACAAGGACGTTCGTGTCATCACCCCCTACGTCGGTGGAGGCTTCGGTGGCAAGGCCGGTGTCTCCATGGAGATCCTGGGTGCAGCCATGGCCACGATGGTCAAGGGCCGGCCGGTGAAACTGCGCTGGACCAGGGAGCAGGAGTTCTACAACACCTA
>CBETWC010000300.1:0-2870 GCA_965539925.1 uncultured bacterium | reverse complement strand
AACGCCGCTGCAACCACCACGAAGAGTCCACGGGATCGTTTCATCCGCACAGCGTACGGCCCTCGACTGCTTGCTCCCACGTTCCGACACCTGACGCCTGAAACCTGATCCCTGATTTTGCTACCCTGCTGGCAGCCGGTATGAGGGAGTGAACGTGCGTGTAGTGATCGGGTCTGATCACGCTGGATTCGAGATGAAGCAGCAACTCATCGAGTACCTCGAGCAACAGGGTCACCTTGTGGTGGATGTGGGTACGCACTCCGAGGAGCCCGTCGATTATCCGGACTCAGCCGCAGCTGTCGGCCGTGGCGTGGTCGGTGGCGACGGGGAGCGCGGCATCATCGTGTGCGGCTCCGGTGCCGGTGGATCCATTGCGGCGAACAAGATCACAGGTGTCCGCTCGGCAGTTGTCCATGACCACTACACGGCGCACCAGGCCGTCGAGCATGACGACATGAACGTGCTTGCGCTCGGAAGCCGCGTCATCGGGATCAACGTCGCCACAGAGATCGTCGATGCCTACCTATCGGCACAGTTCTCCGGCGAAGAACGTCACTCACGCAGGCTCAGAAAGGTCGTCGAACTCGACCGGAACCGCGGATGACGCCTGCACCCGAGGATCACGCCGAGCCACCGCCGAAGGAGTCCATCTGGGCAGGTGGCTGTGTCGTTGCACGCATGGGCGACAAGGGCAAGCCCGAGTACTTGATGGTCCACCGTCCGCGCTACGACGACTGGTCGTTGCCTAAGGGCAAGCTCGACAAGAAGGAGACCTTCTTCGAGGGCGCGATCCGAGAGGTCAGGGAGGAGACCGGAATCCTTGGCAAGAACGCCAAACCGATCGGATCCGTCGGCTACCTCACCAAGGCAGGGAACGCGAAGGTTGTCCGTTGGTGGCTCACCGAGATCGACAAGGGCAAGTTCAAGCCCAATCGTGAGGTGGACAAGATCAAGTGGGCGACGCACAAGAAGGCCACAAGGATGTTGGCCTACCGCAATGATCGCGAGGTGCTCGACCGGGCCAATGACATGTACCTCGCCAAATCCGCAGGCACGATCTATCTCCTGTGTCACGGTTCGGCGGGAAAACGCAAGAAGGGCGACGCTGACGATTGGAAGCGCCCCCTCGACTCTCGCGGGAGGATGCAGCGAAAGGTGATCCGCGACCTGCTGATGGCCCACCCGATCACGCGGATCGGATCGTCGAACTACACGAGGTGTGTCGAAACGGTGAGTCCGTTTGCGAAGCGTCTCGGCATTCCCGTCGAACTGGAGTCGGCTCTTGTCGAAGGAGGCCACCCCTACCGACTTGTCAGCCTCATCGCCGATCTGCAAGAGGAGTCTGCGGTGCTGTGCACCCACCGAGATGTCATCGCTGACATGATCGGACACCTGTTCGCGGAGCGGGTACCGATGGATGGCCCGATGGAGTCGAAGAAGGCCAGCATCTGGGAGCTTCGGACCGTGGCAGGTCGGGTCGTGTCCGGCAGATACAACCCACCGCCCGCGTAGTCGCCCGTCGGCAGAGCGCTGCTCTACAGCAGACTCGCCGCTTCCTCATCGAGTAGCCAAAGCACCTTCTCGGTTGCGGTCACCCGACTTGCCGGGTACTGATCGCCCGCAGCGATCCCGGCAACGATCTCAGCCTTGGCCGCGCCAGCCACCAGGAACACAACGACATCGGACATCGCCAACGTGCGGAAAGACGCAGTGAGCCGCCATGCGTCCAGTTGTGGAACCCAGTTCGCAACGTAGGAACTGTCGTCGATCTCGAGGGCTTCCGTCCCTGGGAAGAGCGACGCCGTATGGCCATCGTCCCCCATACCGAGGAGCGTGACCATCCGAGTGTGCGGGCCGTTGCTGAGACATCCGAGTGACCGTGCCATTCTGGCTGCGGCGGCTTCCGGAAGCTGCAAACGGGTGTTTGGGGCCAGAAACCTGATCCGCCCGCTGGTGCTCAGCGAGTCCCTGACCATGGCCTGGTTCGAGTCGACGTGCTCGGGGCGCACCCAGCGCTCATCCGTCATCCATGTTGTGACGCCTGTCCAGTCGATCGGCGCCCCCGCCAGTTGCTCATACGCCGCCCTCGGTGTTGACCCCCCGGCAAGCCCGAGCAAAAGCCCATCGCTCGCTTCGACCTCGGCAGCAACGAGCTCCGCAGCGTGAGCCGCAACATCATCAGGGGCTGGGAGGACTATCACATCCATAGGAAGACCATAGACAAAAGACAAAAGACAAAAGAGCAAAGAACGAAGAAGGATTCCTTCTTTCAGCGGACGCAGTGAGCGGTCAGCGCCCGAAGGGCGCTCACAATCCCCCGGCTCGGATGGCACCGATGAGGAAACGGCCGAGATCGGACTCAGCATGAAGTTCGTCAACACGGTCCAGGACCGCGGATCCCATCTGGTCCTGGCTACAGCCCAATTCGGCCGCCAGTTCGTCGATCTTCGCTGCGTCCTCCTTGAACTGCTCGATAGAGGGAAGCTCTCCATCGGTAGCGAGGTACTCCTCGACGGACATGTCCTCGAATTCCGAGTCGACGTCATCGATGAGCCGCTGGAACAGATCCATTGTTTCGTCTGCAAGTTCATCACAGTTGCTCGCCGAAATCGAGTCACCGCACGCGGCTGCGAGCAGCCCGAGAGCAATAAGAAGCACGAGAATGCGCCGGATCATCATGCCCGGGAGGCTACCCGAAACTGCCATTAGTCGGTGCCATGGCTGCGTTTCGTTCTCCGGGCCGGAGACCGTCGTGACGGCGATCTCGAACCCTGGGTTCGTACCACCGTATTCGGGGGCTGGAACCCTGGGTTCGCGGTTTAGGGGGATTCGTGGATGTCGTCGACGATGCCGACGACCACGGAGCGGAT
>CBETWC010000299.1:0-2887 GCA_965539925.1 uncultured bacterium | reverse complement strand
GGACGCCACTCCCGGTGCAGTGATGGGACGAGTGGAATTCGGCGATCGAACACTCAACATCAATCTTGTGATGCTCCCAGACATCAACGTCGGCGACCATGTGCTCGTTCACTCTGGATACGCCATCCGGTCGGTACCGAGTGGGATCGTCGACGAGGTCGCTGACACCTTCCGAACGGTGCAGTAGCGGGGCATTCTCCGCCCGCGTGCCGAATGTCGTACGGATTCGATAGCTACGCGTTCGTGTGCTTGAGACAATGGGCTTAGGTCGACATATGGAGAGGAGTCACCATGACCACTGTCCACCATCCCCCAGTCAGGGGTGTCGACTTCCACCACATCCAGGATTGGATGGGGGTTGGGCTTTCCGTCATTCTGGTAGCCGTCCTTGCGGGGACCGTTGTGTGGGCCGTTTCGCGGCCCGATACAGCGGGTCCCGTAGTGGTCGACGCAGTGAGCGGCGTTGAATACGACCACGAGGTGACGTCCTACCACGAGGTAAGCCCGGGAGTCACAGCCCAGTACTTCGGCTACAGCGGTGAGCCGATCAACGAGTTCACATCCGCAGGAGGATTCGAGGTAGACCACGAAGCCTCCACAGGCATCTACAAAGTGAGCCCGGGAGTGACAACCCAGTACTTCGGCTACAGCGGTGAGCCGATCAACGAGTTCACATCCGCAGGAGGATTCGAGGTAGACCACGAAGCCTCCACAGGCATCTACAAAGTGAGCCCGGGAGTGACAACCCAGTACTTCGGCTACAGCGGTGAACTGAGTTCCGACAAGTAGTTGCAGCACTGGCCAACCCACCTTCTGCCGAGGGATCCAGCCGCTCGGAACTCTCGCCAGGTCGTGGGCGTGTCCAACACATCGCCCAACAGGTTTTAGGTGTACATCTCCTCGATTTCGTCGGCGAAGTGCTCTTGCACGACCTTCCGTTTCACCTTGAGCGTGGGAGTCAGTTCGCCGTCTTCGATCGACAGCGGGCGGTCGAGGATCGTGAACTTCTTCAACTGGCGCACCTGAGCTGTCTCCGCGTTGACAGCGTCCACGGCCGCCTGTATACGAGTGAGAATGTCAGCATCGCTCATACCTTCGGCCGACTCAGTGTCCAGCGAGATCAGCACGGTGAGATACTTACGACGATCGCCGATGACGATTGCGTTGGCGATGAGCGCCTCGGTCTGAAGCGCAACTTCGTAGACCGACGGCGTTGCGTTCTCCCCGCCAGCCGTGATGATGATGTCCTTCTTGCGGTCGGTGATGAACAGGAACCCGTCAACATCGATATGTCCGATGTCGCCCGTATGGAGCCACCCATCGTCGTCGAGGGCCTCGGCAGTTGCCTCCTCATTGTGGAGATATCCGCGAAACACATGCGGACCCCGTGTCAGAATCTCACCATCGTCGGCAATGCTGAGTTCGGTTCCCGCCAGGGCCGGGCCCACCGACCCGATGCGATTCCTGCCAGGCTCATTGAATGCGCATAGTCCTGTGCACTCCGACAGGCCATAGAGCTGAAGGATCCGCATGTCGAGACCTGAGAAGAACTCGGCAATCGACGGCGACAGTGGCGCCGCTGCCGACAGGAGGATCCTGGCTCGGTCCAGTCCCATCGCCTGTTTGACCTTCGAGTAGACAAGCTTGTCAAACAGCAGGAACTGGAATCCAGTCAGACCACCTGGCTCCGCACCAGCATCCAACGCGTGAGCGTGATCCCGCCCGACGGCGAGCGCCTGATGCCCGATCGCGGCCTTTGCTCCGGTCGCTTCGCCGAGCTTCTCAGAAACGCCCGCGTAGAACTTCTCCCATACCCTTGGCACCGCAAAGAACGCCGTTGGACGCACTTCCTTGATCGTCTCCGCGAGTCGGTAGATATCAGGTTCGTAGTGCACGGAGTGCCCGGTGATCGCCGGAGCCAGGATCGAGAGGATCTGCTCGGCGATGTGTGACAGCGGGAGGTAGGAGATGGACGTATCAGCAATGCCAACGTCGACGACCTCTGCACCCGACACCGCAGTGAATACGAGGGCCTCATGTGGAAGGACGACTGCCTTCGGCGGGCCGGTCGTTCCGGACGTATAGATGAGCGTGGCGTCGTCACGCGGTCCAAGAGCCGCCAACCGTGCCTCCACCTCGGCGAAAGCGACCGATGCTCCTCGATCGATGAACTTGTCCCACGTCAGAACGCCATCGGCATCCGAGGACTCCCCCTTCATGAGCACGATGTGGCGAAGCGCCGGGAGCTCCCGCCTCTTTTCAAGGACCTTCGCGAGCTGTGTCTTGTCCTGTACGAGCACCACTGGCGATTGCGAGTGGTTGAGCACGTAGGCACATTCGGCTGGCGAGTTCGTGGGGTAGATCCCGGCCGGTATCGCCCCCACCGCCATCGCAGCAACATCGAAGATCACCCACTCGGGCGCATTCGTCCCGAGTATCGCGACAGGAGAACCCACCTCCACACCGAGAGCGACAAGCGAGCGAGCAACTGCCTTGACCTCCTCTGCATATGCATCCCAGCTAGTCGTCACCCAACCGTCGTCGTGGCGAACGGCGTAGGCATCGGCCAGACCCCGCTCAGGGCCGGCTTTCAGAATCTTCTCAGGAATGGTCTCAAACGACATGACAGCTCCTCCTTCGCCGGACACACCCCTGCTCCAAACCTACGCCTCCGAGAGCAAAGAAGGAAGGAGAAAGTGACGCATTGTCGCTCGCCATGACCCCGCCCTCTCGCACGGCCGCTGATGCCCAACGGCGGCGACAGCCGGTTACCCTTGCCGACGATCCCGCCCTCGTAGCTCAGGGGATAGAGCACCGGTTTCCTAAACCTCCCGGCTGAAGCACTGTGCCAGAACCCTCATGCACCGCTTTTCCGCCATAATGCCCG
>CBETWC010000298.1:0-2888 GCA_965539925.1 uncultured bacterium | reverse complement strand
TCCGAAGCGTTGGCGGTTGTGTCCCTTGATGTCGACACGGCAGTGGTGGAGGTCGTGCGCTCGAGCATTGCTGTTGGCATCGACGCCGAGGCCATCAGCCTTCCGAAGCCGATCGTGTTCCCCACCTCGGACGGGGCGAACGCGCACGCGTTCTACTACCCGCCGCACAACCCGGCCTTTCGGGCTCCGGAGGGGGAGAAGCCCCCACTCCTCGTGCTCAGCCATGGTGGGCCGACGGGTGCGACCCAGACAGCACTGAGCTTCGCCATCCAATTCTGGACGTCCAGAGGCTTCGCCGTTGTGGACGTGAACTACAGAGGATCGACCGGCTACGGCCGCGCCTATCGAAACGCACTACGGGGTGAGTGGGGTGTCGCGGATCTCGACGACTGTATCAACGCGGCTCTGTATCTGGTCGATGAGGGCCTCGCCGATGAGGACCGTCTGGCTATCCGCGGCGGAAGTGCCGGTGGCTACACGACTCTGTGCGCTCTGACCTTCTCGGATGTGTTCAGCGCCGGTGCGTCGTACTACGGCGTTGGTGACCTTTCGGCACTCGCCACGGATACCCACAAGTTCGAGTCCAGGTACCTGGATAGCCTCATCGGCCCCTACCCCGAGACGGCCGACGTGTACGAACTGCGGTCTCCGATCCATCACCTCGAAGAGCTGGCGTGCCCTGTGATCCTCCTCCAGGGCCTCGATGACCTCGTGGTTCCCCCTGCCCAGGCAGAAGCCGTTGTGGAAGCGCTCGATGATCGAGGCATCCCCCACGCGTACCTGGCGTACGAGGGTGAGGGCCACGGTTTCCGAAGGGCAGAGAACATCGAGCGGTCCCACGAGGCCGAGCTCTACTTCTACTCACGGGTGTTCGGCTTCGATCCTGCCGACGATCTCACCCCCGTGCCGATCGCCCACGAGGAGGCCCTGTAGCTGCATCGGACGTTGAGCGTTCGCGGACGACCATCTGTATCCTCACGCCGTCCGGGGGTGTAGCTCAGTCCGGCAGAGCACTACGTTCGCAACGTAGGGGCCACGGGTTCGAATCCCGTCACCTCCACCGATCAGCAGCCCTTGCCGCGTAAGGGCTGCCCGCTATTTCAGCCTCGTCGCTCTACAGCTCCAATCCTCGTTCCGCGCGCGTTCTGTGCGCGATCGCGTCGGCGATGATCTGTTCGAGGCGGTCGGCGGCGACTTCGTCGAGGGGTTCATAGAGGTGCCCGTAGATGTCCAACGTGGTCTTGATCGACGTGTGGCCGAGTCGTGCCTGGAGTAGCTTCGGGTGCGTGTTCGCGGCGATCAGCAGCGCGGCGTGTGTATGCCTCAGGTCATGAAACCGCATGGGTTGTCCGACGGATGCCGCCACGGCGGGGAGCCAGAATCGCTTTCGGAAGCTACGGCGTCGGAGCGGTCCTCCTTGGGGTGCGGTGAACACCCGTTCGGTGCGTCCGGTGGCGTGTTGGTCGAGGTGGGCGGCGAGGTCGTCGGCAACAGCTTGAGGGAGGGTGATCGTGCGTTTCGATGCCGATGTCTTGGGTTCGGTTTCGGTGATGGCGCCGCGGACCTCGGCAAGTGAGCGGGTGATGGTGACCCGGCGCCGCCCGAGGTCGAGGTCTCGGGGTTGGAGGGCGGCGAGTTCCCCGAACCGTGCCCCGGTGTAGCCGGCGGTCAAGACAAGCGTGCGGTGGCGAGGGTCGATCGTGTCGGCAAGGTCGTGGAGTTCCTCCGCGCTCAGAAACCGCTTCTCGGTCTCGATGCGTTTGGGGAGGTTCACATCCGTGCAGGGTGTGCGTTGGATGAGGGCATCGTCTGCGGCGGCGTTGAACGCCATCGACACCAACCCGTAGGCGAGTTGGATTGTTGCAGGCGCATAGCCCTCCTCGGCGAGATCCGCGATCCAGTCCTGGATGTCGTAGCGGGTGATGTCACGGAGCCGCCGCGTGCCGAAGTGGGGGAGGATGAGCGAGCGGACGTAGGTTTCGTCTCGTTCTCGGGTCGAGTCGCGGATGTGGAGCCGGGTCGCCATCCACCGGTCGCTCCATTCCTCAACGGTCATGGTGCCGGCGTCGGGGTCGATCCAGTCACCGCGGTCGATCAGGGCGAGTTCCCGGCGCAACCACTTCTCGGCATCCTTGCGCCGATCAAACGTCTTTGAACGGGTCCGGCCCCCAGGCGTGCGATATCGCGCCTGGTAGCGGCCCGAGATAGCTCTGCGGATCCATCCGGCCATCAGGCGCCGCCCTGGTGCCAGCGACATGTGGTTGAGTTGCACCTAGTCATGGGACGATCGTCGGATACAACCCTCTCACCAGAGTCTCACCAGAATGTCAGACCGCCGGGAACCGTTGATGCACAAGGGATCCCTGTGTCGTCATCGAGTGTTCGTAGAGGCTAGATTCTGGTCGGTGGCGGCGGGTTGGAGGGTTCTCGACACTCTGGTGAGAGGGTTACGAAGACTCTGGTGAGAGGGCTGGAGTATCTATTGCTCGGTCATGGAGTACGAAACGCTCGTTGGCCTCATTGGAGATCCCGCCGTCGAAGGCGACCTCGGTGGTCCAATTGTCTATTCAAGGGTCGAACAACCCGTCCGAGCCCTGTCTGGATCGGCCAGAACCCAGGCACAGAACCATTCTCCGCATCCGCCTCACGCCAGGATGTCACGGCAATCCCACGATCGAGAAACGCGGGAGCAGAATCTGAGCTCCACAATCGCCACCCGCGTCAGCCACATTCCGAGAATCGACCGTGATACCGGCCCCAGTGTCGCGAATGCGCGAAGACACCCTCAAAACACACACGCACATGCAACAAGTTGCGGGATGTATACATGTGTACATCGGCGGTGTCGCTGATGGACTTGGATCGGGGCACCTTGGCGAGGATCGACC
>CBETWC010000297.1:0-2890 GCA_965539925.1 uncultured bacterium | reverse complement strand
CCTCTTCGGCTACCTCTTCCACAACGGTCTCGGCCACGACCTCGGCTGGTTCCTCGGCGGGCATGTCGGCACCGACCGTGTGGATCTCGCCCTTGTCGATCTTGAACTGCGTCCAAGCACCTGAGATCTCGAGGAGCTTCTGGGCACGCTCTGTGGGCTGAGCACCGGTGCGCAGCCAGTAGAGGGCACGCTCGTTGTCAATCTTGACGAGCGAGGGCTCCTGGCGGGGATCGTAAATTCCGAGCTGCTCGATGTACTTGCCGTCACGGGGCTTTCGCGAATCCATGACAACGACGCGATACGTCGGCTGCTTCTTCTTGCCAAGCCGCGTCAGGCGGATCTTGGTTGCCATCTGTCTACCTCTTCTTATAGGGGCGTTGCATGCCCGGCATCGAGAGCCCGGGGAAGGGGTTCTTGCCGCCAGCCATGGCTTTCATCATCTTCTGTGCTTGAGAGAACTGTTTGAGGACTCCGTTGACATCCTGTGGCCGTGTTCCGGATCCTGCGGCGATTCGGCGCTTTCGGCTGCCGTTGATCGCTTTGGGGTTCCTGCGCTCGGATGGAGTCATCGATCTGATGATGGCCTCCACGCGGGCGAGTTGCTTGTCGTCCACCTGAACATCCTGCAGGGCTGACCCTGCGCCCGGGAGCATACCAACGAGTTGCTGCAAAGGCCCCATCCTCTTGATCTGTTGGAACTGCTCAAGAAAGTCTTCGAGGTCGAACGTGGCGTTCAGCATCTTCTCAGCAGCGAGCTCGGCCTCCTCCTTGTCGAAGGTCTCTTCGGCCTTCTCGATGAGCGACATGATGTCGCCCATGCCAAGAATGCGATCAGCCATCCGCTCCGGATAGAACACATCGAGGTCACCGATCGTCTCACCGGTACCAACGAACTTCACCGGCACACCGGTGACTTCGCGAGCAGAGATGGCCGCACCGCCTCGTGCATCGCCGTCGATCTTGGTGAGTACAAGGCCGGTTATGTCGGTGTACTCGGCGAACCCCTTGGCAACGTTGACCGCTTCCTGACCGGTCATGGCATCCACCACAAGCAGCGTTTCGTCAGGATTCGAGATCTTCTTGACTGCAGCGAGTTCCTTCATGAGGTCTGTGTCGATCTGCAGACGACCAGCGGTATCGATGATGACCACGTTGGCACTCTCGTCACGCGCAGCCTTGAGGCCTGCCTTGACAACCTTGGCTGGCTTGCCCTTCCGGTCTGCGTAGACAGGGACGCCGATCTGCTTACCGAGCGTCTCCAACTGGTCGATGGCTGCGGGTCTCTGGAGGTCTGCAGCAACGAGCAAAGGACGCTTCCCCTTGCCCTTGAGGTGCTTCGCCAGCTTCGCCGCGGTTGTCGTCTTGCCCGAGCCTTGGAGACCCACCATGAGAATGACCTGCGGAGGAGCTGCAGGACGTTTGAGCGGAGCCGCTTCCTCGCCGAGCGTCACGATCAGTTCTTCGTGGACAATCTTGATGACCTGTTGGCCCGGCGTGAGGCTCTTGGTCACCTCTGTCCCGAGGGCACGCCCCTTCACCCTTGCCGTGAAGGCCTTGACCACAGCCAGATTCACGTCGGCTTCGAGTAGCGCAATGCGCACCTCTCGAAGCGCAGCATTGACATCGTCCTCGCTCAGCCGCCCCTTGCTGCGGAGCTTGTCGAAGACGCCACCAAGGCGCGATGAAAGGGATTCGAACATGTCCGGGAGTCTATGACGCCGTCAGGTTGTTTCCAGCAACACGGCGAACGCTGTCCGTTGACTCCGCATCCGCGGTCTCTCGGATCACGGAACGTGCTCGGAACATGATGGAGACCGTCATCGCCAAGAGGATCCAGGGAGCGACCTGCAGCCCGAAGCCCCAATGCTCCATCTGCCATGTGACCAACCTGTGGTCGACGGCAAGAACAGCACCCAGCAACATGCCCCACCAGCCAATCGTTGAATGTGTCAAGTCTAGTTCGCCGAGGAGCAACCCCCCGGCCGCGACAAGGAGGAGCCAATCATACGGGGGGCTGTGCAGCGAGATCAGAAGCGCAACGGCGATCGCAAGCGAGCCGAGGACTCGGGGACTACGAGCCTCGTGGCGCACGGTCAGCACGAAACCCCACAGCAGAGCACCTGCGAGAACGCTGTACACGATCAGGATCGCACTGGCGCGATTCATGAGGAGAAGTCGCAGGCTGCTCAGCAGCGTCGCCTCGAACTCGGGAGGGACGCGCGCCTCCCCATGTCCCAGCGATGAGATGAACACGCCCCACGACCCTGGAAGCCAGAGGGCGCTAGCAATGATCAGCACCCCGGTTCCAAGGGCTGCGGCAGCGATCTCACGCCATCTTCGCTTGATATCGACCAGCCACCAGATGACGATTCCGATCAGGAGATGCGGCTTGAACGCAAGTAGGGACAGCCCCACCCCCGCTCCGAGCCATCGATCGGAATCGACGGCCACAACTACCCACAACAAGCCAGCCATGAGGATGAACGACGTCTGACCGAAGAACATGCCAGCAATGCCAGCAATCGTGAAGAGCACAGTGGTCATGACCAGGAGTCTCGATTGAACATGCATCGCCGAGAGAACCCATGCGAGCAAGCCGACACTGAGAGCGGTCCACAACACGTACAGCAGCTCGAACGGAACCACCGACATCGGGATCGCCAGTATCGCGAACCAGGGCGGATACACATACTCGGCAGCACCAGACGGGAAGAATACAGACTGTGAGAAGTCATACATCGCTGCGCCCATTCGCTGGGCTGCCAGCTCTGCCGCTCCGGCGTAGCCTCTTAAGTCCCGCCCGAACGGTACATCGAACAGATCACCGCCGATGGCGGCAATGCTCCGGCGCACGATTCCGATCCACAGTTCGATCCCCACCATGAATATG
>CBETWC010000296.1:0-2892 GCA_965539925.1 uncultured bacterium | reverse complement strand
GACGAAGCCGCCTTGATCCCCATGAGATCGCCGGACAGGACGATACGTCCCTCGGCGATGATCGCCACGTCCTGGCAGACATCTTCGACGAGATCGAGCTGATGACTGGAGAACACGATCGTTACCCCTTCACCGGCAAGACCGCTCAGGGTGTCAGAGAGGGAGTCCACGCCGATCGGATCGAGACCGGCGAAGGGCTCGTCGAGAACGAGCAGTTCGGGATTCGTAGCGAGCGCAGTGGCCAGCTGAGCTCTCTGCTGGTTCCCGTGAGAGAGCTCCTCGAGCTTGGCATCGGCACGATCCGAGAGGCCGAGCACGCCAAGCCAGTGCTCAACGGCACTCCGCGCCTCTGTGTGGGACAGCCCGGACAGGCGCGCGAAGTGGACGAGCTGCGTGCCGATCTTCATCTTTGGATACAGCCCACGCTCTTCAGGCATGTACCCGAATCGGAGGCGGGTGTCGGCGTCGACCGGCGAACCCCTCCAGAGGACTTCGCCCGCATCAGGCCGAACAAGGTCGAAGATGACGCGCATCATGGTCGTCTTCCCTGCCCCATTCGGGCCCAGGAAGCCAAGAATGCGGCCCTCTTCTACGGAGAAGCCTGCGCCATCGAGCGCGACGACATCGCCAAACCGCTTGTGGACCCCGGTAATTGTCAGTGCTGCGCTCACCACGGGATCCATTATCGCTCCTCGGTGTGCTGAGGCGAACGGGCTCTGTGCGTTACCGTGCAGTCGTGCGAATGAGGAACACGATCGGACTCGCGGCAGTGCTGCTGGTCGCGTCGGCCTGCACGGCCTCCCAGGCATCGACCGACGGGCCTTCGACGACGCTCACCCCCATCACAACGCTTGCCCCTGTGACCACCGCCACGACGCTGCCGCCGCCGACCACGACGACCACAACCGTTCACGTCCCGATCGAGACTCCCCGGTCACGCCTCGTCGTCAACGGGGTCGGGGATGTGAACCTCGATCCGAAGTTCGTCAGGTCCTTCCCCTCCACCGGCTACGAGGATGCGTGGACCGGCTTGTTCGGGGCGTTCGAGCGAGACGACCTCACGATCGTCAACCTGGAATGCTCCCCATCGAGTCTTGGGACTCCTTGGAACAAACCGTGGACCTTTGCGTGCGATCCGGCAGCGCTCCCATCGATGGCTGCAGCCGGTGTCGACATCGCCAATCTTGCAAACAACCACGGATCGGACTTCGGGTTCGATGCCATGCTCGATGGAAAGCAGAACCTGATCGACGTGGGGATCGCTCCTGTGGGTACCGGAGCCAACATCATCGAGGCATACGAGCCGGTCGTGGTGGAGATCAATGGATGGACGATCGCCGTGATCGGGAGTGGCGGTGTCAACCCCGAGACAGGATCGTGGCTCGCGTTGGCTGATCGGCCCGGCATGACCCATGGAGACGACACGGAGTCGATCTCCGATGCGATCGCCCTCGCGGCCGAGACCGCAGACCTCGTGTTCGTCACGGCCCACTGGGGAGAACAGGACACCACGAGGCCACGAACCTTTGAAAGACGACAAGCCGAGGCGTGGATCGACGCAGGCGCCGACGGCGTCTTCGGGCATCACCAGCACATGCTCCAGCCCCTCGAGTGGTACCACGACCGGCCGATTGCATGGGGTCTCGGCAACTTCGTGTGGCAGGCATACCCGGCGGCTGCCAAGCGCACCGCCATTGCCCAGTTCGTGTTCGAGCCCGACGGTCGGATCGGCGCATGTCTCGTTCCGGTGATCATCGAACGCACAGGACATCCAGTGGTGCAGAACCCAGAGGCACCTGTGTGCGCACCGGACGGACCGGAGTAGCGTTCGGCGTCCATCGTTCATCGTTTGGCGTTCAGCGTCTGGCGTCTGGCATCTGGTATCTGGCATCTGGATGCCTACTATCTGGGTATGTCCACAGTCATCGCTGTTGCGAACCAGAAGGGCGGAGTTGCGAAGACCACGACGGTCCACACGCTCGCGGAAGCGCTCACAGAGCGTGGCAAGAAGGTGCTGATGATCGACCTCGATCCCCAGGCGTGCCTCACCTACGCGACCGACGCACACCCGGATTCTCTCGACATCACGATCCACGACGTGTTCCTTGGGCGCAACAAGGCATCGGACGTGCTCATCACCCGAGAAGGCCCGGACCTCCTGCCCTCCTCGATCGATCTTGCCGGATCGGAGATCCACCTCCTGACCAAGACAGGACGCGAATTTGTCCTGAAGAGGGCCCTTGCTGAGATCAAGGACGACTACGACATCGTGCTCATCGACTGTGGCCCCTCACTCGGGATCCTCACCGTCAACGCCCTCACGGCAGCCGACACCGTCATCATCCCGTTCCAGGCAGAGACACTGTCTGACCGTGGCGTCGGCCAACTCATCGAGACCATCGACGATGTTCGCAACTACACGAACGAGGATCTCCAGGTACTTGGCGGCATCGCCACGATGTTCGATGCCCGCACCAATCTGTCGCGGCAGGTCCTCGAGCACGTGCCCAAGACACACGGCCTGAATATCATCGAGCCACCGGTGCCACGCTCTGTGCGAGTCGCTGAAGCCCCCGGCGACGGAGTGTCCGTCCTGGCACACGCTGGACGCTCGAAACCTGCTGCTGCCTATCGGGAGCTGGCCGAAACCATCGAAGGCATGCTGTGACGGGCCGCAAGGACCGCGAGGGAAAGCGGGCACTGTTCGAGGCGCCACCCCTCGAGATCGAGGACTCCCTGAAGGACGAGCCGCTCGTTGATCGTCACGACATCGACGGCCATGAGGCGCTCTACTCGGCGGGTCACCACGAGCGTGGGACCGCTGTCATGACCTGCTCGGAATGCAAGGTTCGAACCCGCCTCACCCAGATCGAACTTGCAGTCCGCTCCCTC
>CBETWC010000295.1:0-2909 GCA_965539925.1 uncultured bacterium | reverse complement strand
GTCGGTGGTGCTGCAGCGAGCTTCGCCGACATCGGAAACCAGGTGAACGACCGACTGCCGGTATTCATCATTGCGGTGATCGTGCTGTCGTTCCTGCTTCTGACCGTCCTCTTCCGATCGATACTCGTACCACTCAAGGCTGCACTCTTGAACCTGCTCAGCATCGGCGCTGCCTACGGCGTGCTCGTCATGGTGTTCCAGTGGGGATGGGGCAAGGGCCTCATCGGCCTCGAGGCGACCGTTCCGATCGTCTCGTTCATCCCGATGTTCATGTTCGCCATCCTGTTCGGGCTCTCGATGGACTACGAGGTGTTCCTGCTGTCACGTGTCCGGGAGGAATACCTCGCCACCGGTGACAACGACGCTTCCGTGATCCAGGGCATCGCAACCACGGCGAGAGTCATCACATCAGCGGCGCTGATCATGATTGCCGTGTTCCTCGGCTTCGTACTCGGCGAAGACCCTGCCATCAAGATGTTCGGCCTTGGACTGGCCACGGCGATCTTCGTCGATGCCACGATCGTTCGCACAATCCTCGTACCTGCATCGATGAAGCTGATGGGTGACGCCAACTGGTGGATCCCTGCCTGGTTGGACCGGTTGCTCCCGACCGTTGACATCGAAGGAGAGTCCGCTCTCCCCGCACCCGAGATGGAGGCCACCTCCCTTCCCGAGAAGGAGCTTGTCCCCGTCGGGTAATTCCACGGAGCGAAAGAAAGTTGCTCGGCGGGCAGCCCGGTTCGCGAGAATGGTCAGAGGACGCAGAAGTCTGAGACCAAGCAGGACTCGATCTCACCAACCGAGATCGGTAGATCCTTCGGAATGTGAGGAGTGCGAAACATGTCGACGCACATGCAGTCGCGGACGCGCACGGCGCGCATCATCGCACAAGATCCTGGAGTACGAGGGGAGGACGGAATCGTCCTGGCCGAGGTGGAGATCCCGGCAGAGTCGCTGTCGGCCGGCCCGCGGGGTCACCGCATAGCGGTCATCGACTACGACGCATCGACGGACACCCTGTATTCGGGCTTTGCGCCACCGGACACCCCCGACGACCCCTTCGGGAAGCTCTCGTTCGAAGAGATGCTCGTCAGCCCGGACTTCCATGCGTGGAACGTCTACGCGGTGGCGATGCGGACGCTGTCGCGATTCGAATTCGCTCTCGGTCGCAAGGTGGCGTGGAGCCATGACGGCCATCAACTGAAGATCTTCCCGCACGCATTCCGCGACACGAACGCCTTCTACGCACCCGAAGCGGAAGCGTTGATGTTCGGCTATTTCCAGGGGCGGGAGAATGTCGTGTTTTCCTGCCTTGCACATGACGTGATTGCACACGAGATGACCCATGCCGTCATCGATGGTCTCCGTCCCGGCTTCTCGATTGCGTCCTCACCGGACCAGGCAGCATTCCACGAGGGGTTCGCCGACGTCGTTGCGCTCCTCGAGGTGCTGTCACTACCCGAGGTCGTCCGAGCCATCCTCGACCACAACTGGTCCGAGTCCGAGAAACGTACCGACGAGCGGCCAGAGCAGATCGAATGGTTCCGCGTCACCGAAAAGCAACTTCTCGAGACGGACCTCTTCGGGCTCGCCGTGGAGATGGGCAAGGAGCTGTCGGCCAACCGTGGTGACGCACTGCGGCGATCGGTCAAGCTCAAACCGAACACGGAGTGGCTGGAACTCGAGGAGTGGAAGGAACCGCATCGGCGCGGCGAGGTGCTCTCTGCCGTCATGCTCAAGGCGTTCGTGAACGTGTGGATGGCGAGGATCTCGCGGTTGCGCAAGCTCAGGCGAGGACACTACGACGTGGGATCGGTGGCCGAAGAGGGAGCCGAGGCAGCGCGAACACTGCTGACCACAGCAATGCGGGCCATCGACTACACACCTCCCGTGCACCTCACCTTCTCCGATTTCAGAACCGCACTCCTGACCGCCGATTACGAGCTGCGACCTGAGGTCGACAAATTCAACTTCAGAAGCAGCCTGAACGACGCGTTCGACGCGTTCGGCATACCTTCGGCGCCGGACTCCGGTGACTACGGCCGTTGGTCAAGGGAGTCCGATGCCGGTGGCGTTCGTGAAATTGACTACGGGCGATCGCGCTTCGAAGGGATGCAGCGGGACCCGGACGAGGTGTTCCGCTTCGTATGGGAGAACTCGGGTGCCCTCGGACTCGCTGACGATGCATATACGGCAGTCGCGAGCATCCGGCCAGCGACACGGATTGCACCCGAGGATGGCGCATTCCTCAGGGAGACGGTCGTCGAGGTTCGCCAGCAGATCGAGGTGCAGGGGAGGGAACTCTCGGCACTGGGTATGACCCAACCGAGAGGGATGGGCCCCAATCAACCAGTGGTCCTCCGAGGCGGAGCCACGCTCATATTCGACGATTACGGGCGCCTCAAGTACAACATCCGAAACACGCTGCCTCTGGCGAAGTCCCACGAGATACACAATCGACGCATCGCACGCCTCAACAGTTCAAGACTCAGAGAGATGTGGATCGCAGGCGACCTCGATGAGCGAGGGCGCAACCGCGGTCTGCAGAGGCTCCGCGAGATCCACCTCCGCAAAGCAACCGATGACGTCGTGCTCCGGAAGGAGCAGTGGTAGCCATGCAGCCGACATCGTTCACGCTGCGAACGTACCAGATCGGTTTCGGGGACTGCTTCCTCCTCTCTGTCGAGTACGACAGCGGCGAGAGCCGTCACTGTCTCATCGACTTCGGAACGACACGCAGATACAGGGGATATGCCGGGCGTGAGAAGAAAGAGATCGCCGAGGACATCAAGACGGTGACCGGAGGCAAGCTGAATGTCGTCGTCGCCAGTCACCGGCACATGGATCACATCAGTGGTTTCTCGGGCGCCAGCGGAGACGTGATCCGATCGCTGAATCCTCAGCTCGTC
>CBETWC010000294.1:0-2933 GCA_965539925.1 uncultured bacterium | reverse complement strand
GCGGTCGAGAATGCCCCGAATCTTCATGTGGTCGACGTCCACGAGCAGGTCCATCTCGAGTGCCTCGGGATCGAAGGATGTCGGATCTTCGATCGAGAAGTAGGTGGCAAGCATGTTGAGGCTCTCAACGCCCCAGGATCGTTCCTCGTCCACGGATTCGAAGAGATCCGGGTATTCGGCAGGTTTGAGCTCCGCCCACGCCTGACGGAACAGGTCGTACAACCGCTCGGGTGTCCTCTCCTGCCGCGGTTCCTCAAAGAGCCTCTCCAACGCAAGATGCACGGTCGTGCCCCGTGCCTGGTAGATGGTTGGCTCTGTGGGGATCCTGTCGATCGACTTGAACTTGTAGAGCTGTGGACACGTCTTGAAATCGCTCGCCCTCGAGGGCGACAGGGTCCTGAGTACGGGCGTCTCGACGGTGGTTCCATTGCTGTTCGTAGCCATGATGTGACTGTACCCAGCCGGTGTGACAGAAAGGAGGCATCAGGCGTCAGGTACCAGGCGTCAGGTATCAGGCGTCAGGATTCTGAGTCGGAGATCCAACATCGAAACGCCATGCCCTCGAATCTCTGATGTCTGGTTTCTGGTGTCTGGAATCTGGCATCTGACCTCTGGAATCTGTCCCCGCGAAAACTACTGGAAGTTCGCGAAAACGAACAGGGCGTACGGCTTGCAGTAGGTCGCGGGTGCCCGTACATTCCCTCTTGCTCGAAGGGCGAAAGTCCAGAGGGCACGGCGGCTGGCTCACCTCACGGTGATCTGACCGGGAAACCGGTGGCTGCCAGCGAGACGGGGAGACTCGGATCGCACAACCTACCGCTTCGGCGGCAGGTTCGACCTCACGGAGGAGCCCAGCCTTCACGAGGTCACTGGAGAGAAGCCTTCGGGTGGACCTCCGACCTGGACGGGATCTCGGTTCCGAACAGGAACGCATCGAGGAGCTTCGGCCCCAAGATGCGGTCTCGGATCGAACGGGGCTTCGGCCTCAGGAGGGACGAGACAGTCTCAGACTGATCGGGGCTTCGGCTCCAGGAGGGACGAGACGGTTCCGGATCGACTGGGGCTTCGGCCTCACGAGAGATGGGACAGTTCCGGATCGATCGGGGCTTCGGCTCCAGGAGAGATGGGACGGTTCCGAACTGATCGAGGCTTCGGCCTCAGGAGGAGAGGGACATCCGGGACAAGGTGGGAGACTGCCGAGACCCGGGACCGGAGTGACATTGTTGCTCTGGAGCAAACCCCGAGAGGGCGAGACCACGGTCAAGCTTCCTCGGGGTTTTGCGCGTTCTGACATGCGGATCACGACCGCATGTCAGAACGCGCAAAACCAGATCGCTCGGCGGAGCTCCCTTCGGTCGCTGAGCGCCTCGCTGCCAGATATCAGACCGTTCGCTTCGCTCGCTTCCAGACCGCTCACTACGTTCGCTGCCAGACGGCATTCTTCCGATGCCTGCTGACCGCTGGCTGATAGCTGATAGCTGACAGCTGACAGCTGACAGCCATTGTCTGGCATCTGGCATCTGGCATCTGATATCTGTTCCTGGTACCTGTTCCCGCGAAAACAAGAAGGGACCGCGAAAACCAAGCAGCGTTTGAGGTTGCGGTACACACCACGGAGTGGCATTCTTATATCACTGCAAAGGGGAGACCCGATGTGGACGCCGAAGGGAAACCTGAGGCGGGCCGGGGTAAAAGCCGGCAAGGGTTCGGCAACGGACCCGACCGACGGAACCACCGCAAGGTGGCCGGGGTGAAAGCCCCGCCGCACCGGCTTCGGCCGACGGTCCAACGGAAGGCAGTGAGCCTCGGCTCACAGCCGACACTCCGCTTGCGGAGTAGCCGATCCAACGGTCGAAAGACCGGAGGTGAAGCAGAGAACACCCCAAGGGGGCTTCGGCTTCCTTGGGGTTTCTCGCGTGACAGATCGTTCGCTTCGCTCTCTTCCAGATCGCTCGACTGGCGTCTCGCCGCCAGACTCTGGCATCTGGGTTCTGGCATCTGGCATCTGGCATCTGGCATCTGGCATCTGGCATCTGACATGCGTAGTATGCCGGAATGCCTTGGCCTGAAGATGCACTTACCTCAGACGAATCGGTCGTTACGTCCTTTCGTCCTCATTGGAAACTCCTAGCCCTACCGGTTCTCTGGTTTGTGCTTTTGTCGATCGGATGGGGCCTTGTCGTCAGGTGGTTCGACATCTTCCCCTGGGGGCTCTTCGGCTACCTCGCTCTGGGCCTTTGGCTCGTCGCTTCTCCGTTGCTGACGTGGTGGACGAGTCTCTATGTGCTGACCACGGAGCGTCTCATGACACGACGCGGGCTGATATCAAAGAGTGGCATCGAGATTCCTCTCGAGAACATCACCAACGTCAACTTCGGCCAGACGGTTTTCGAGCGGATGATCGGGGCAGGCGATCTCCTTGTCGAGTCAGCCGGCACATCGGGTCAATCGAGGTTCAAGGACATCCCACGTCCCGACAAGTTTCAGACCGAGCTGTATCGCGTGCGAGAGGAGCGGACCCTGTATCTGAGCGGCAGAAGCCCGGTTTCTCCCACACAATCTTCGCCTTCGACCCAGCGCGGAGGTGCCGCGAATGCCGAGGCGATCGAGAAACTCGCTGAGCTTCACGAAGCGGGTCATATCACCGACGAGGAATTCGAAGCCAAACGCAAGCAGCTGCTCGAAGAGATGTAGGAGCCGAGTCTCCGGCTCGGTGATCGCTCGGCTGACGCCTCGGAACGTAGTACGTCGTACGAACGACGTAGTGCGACTCGGAGGCGGTGAATCCCCCCTGATCCTCAATCCACGCTGTTGCATGGAGTAATCTTCTTCGTGCCACCTTCAGCCTCAATCCGCCGTTCGATGGAGCGCCTGCTCGGTCGTCCTCCCTTCAGGGGGTGTCGCTTTACCTTCTCCCGACAGCGCAGCGAGGC